>JAAYNT010000047.1 GCA_012520715.1 Acholeplasmataceae bacterium | reverse complement strand
TCTAACAATTGAAGGAGACAATGTTGAAGTTAAGGCACCAAGTTTAGGTGAAGACTTTGTAAAAACTAACTTTACTTTTGTTAAAGAAGAAAATGTAGAAATCAAGTTTATTCCAAAATCTGGAGAAGAAATTAAAGAAGTTTACGTTGACGGAGTTGGTAAAACTCTAGATTTAGTAGATTTTCCGGGAACACAAGGAGCTAAAACACTAACTTTAGAAAATGTTACTAAAAACACACATGTCGTTGTTTATTATAAAGTGAAAGATGAAACTACGACAAAACTAACAGTTAGTGGAACCAACTTTAACATTATCACTGATGAAGAGGAAACGCCTACAGAATGGGCTTTTGGAGCGGAGATAACTATTAAACCTAATGAGATATCAGGTGATATTCAAGGTGTTAAAATTAATGGTATCTTTCATCCGGTAGAAGACGGAGTAGTTAAGTTTGAAATTGAAAGAAATACAACTATTGTAGTTTTATCAAGAGCTAGACAAAGTATCTTTGTGGGCGGAGTTGTTGGTGCAACAACAACACTCAAAGATATTGCCTATAGCGGAACTATTACCCTAAACAAACAAGTTCCATTCCAATATCCAGAAAGATTTGTGGTTGGAGGCATTGCAGCAGATCTTTATAAGAGTGCTGATAACATCTTTTTATATAATGCGGAAATTAAACTTGAAAGTAACGATTTACAAAATGTAGTGCTTACTGGTAAGCGATTAATCACTAATCCAGGTAGCTTAAAGGTAGATGGATTTGTCATAAATTCTAACTTAACAATCAACGATGAATTAATTGTTGAACAAATTCCAGTTAAAACTGAATTAACTAGCGAAGATGTTAGTGAATTTGTTTATAATCTACTAAAATAAATAAATATTTAAGGGGCTTAGGCCTCTTTTTTATTTTATGTGCGTAATAATATAATTTAATATTATTACCTCAAAAAAATCACATAACATCATATTTTCTTTATATTAAGCCGTTTTATATAATATTTACTTGTCATTTATAGTTAAATAAACTATAATGTATTAAGATAACGAGGTGTTTTAATGCTTAAAATATATAATTCTAAGACTAATAAAATTGAAGACTTTAAACCAATTAATCCGCCAGAAGTATTAATGTATGTCTGTGGACCAACAGTTTATGATCATATCCATATTGGTAATGCTAGACCAATAATCTTTTTTGATATGCTAAAAAGATATCTTCATGCAATTGGTTATAAAGTTAAATATGCAACTAATATTACTGATGTTGATGATAGAATTATTAATAAAGCAATCGAAGAAAATAAACAGGAGTCTGAAATTACAAAACATTATATAGACGAAACATTAAAACTTTTTCCAAAGTTAAATATTAAAAAACCTGACATCATGCCAAAAGCAACAGAATATATCGATAAAATGATTACATATATCGATACCTTAATTGAAAAAGGATTTGCTTATGAGCTAAATGGCGATGTCTATTTTCGAGTTTCCAAAGTCAAAGAGTACGGCGAGATAAGTAATCAAGATATTGATAAACTCGTTGAAGGAGCAAGAATTGATGTTAACTTAAAAAAAGAAGATCCAAAAGATTTCAATTTATGGAAAGCAACAGATCTTGGAGTAAAATATGAAAGTAAATGGAGCAAAGGAAGACCAGGCTGGCACACTGAGTGTGCTGTTATGAACCATGAGATATTTGGCCGCGAGCTTGATATTCATGGTGGTGGAATTGATTTAAAATTCCCACACCATGAAAATGAAAACGCGCAATCAATTGCTCATAATGATCATGGTCTAGCTAAATACTGGATTCATTCAGCTTTTATTAATTTAACTAATACCAAAATGAGTAAATCGCTAGGTAACGTCATTTCTGTTAAAAATTTAGAAAGTGATTATAATTTGTTAGCATATAGACTATTAATTGTTTCACATCACTATCAACAACCAATTAACTATAGTGATGAATTAATGGAACAATACAGTTCGGAATATAAAAGAATAGAGCGCACACTTAAAAATGCCTTTTTAAAGTTTGAACTTGAAAACTATAAGTTGAGCGAAGATAAATTAGATAATAAATCATTAATTAATTTTTATAATGAAATGAACAATAACTTAAATACACCAAACGCAATGACTGTCGTTTATGAACTTATAAAAAGTATTAATCGCGAATCAAATCTAGAAAATCTAGAAAAATATTATAACTCACTAGTTATGATATTAAAAATACTTGGATTTGAGTTTAACTTTCCAAGTATTTCATCACTTGACCGTAAACTTTATAAAGACTGGCAATTAGCTAGAGAAAATAAAGATTATAATAAAGCTGATGAGCTAAGATCAATACTTCAAAAGAAGGGGTTAATTTAATGGCTGTAAAAACTACCAAAAAAATTGAAAAGGAAGTTGCTAAGGTTGAAAAAGATCTAGATCTTAAAAAAGATGTAGAAGAAAATAAAACTAAACCAAAAGCAAAAAAGGTTAAAAGAGCAAAGCCTAATGAAAAGAAAGCTGAAGAACCTGAAAAAATATCTAGAACTAGAAAAGTTAAAGATGTTAAAGTAGTAATTAAAGAAGAGCCTCTGGCTACCCCAGAGGATTTTACTGCGCCTTTTGAAACTGTTGAAAAAGAAGAACCAGTTGCTAAAAAAGATAAAAAAGAAATAGTAGTTCATCGTTATAATCCAGATCATAATATCGGACTTACTCACGATGAAGTAGAAGCAAGAAGAGCAGCCGGGCTTTATAATAAAATAAAAAAAGGAAGTTCAAAAAGTATCGTAGGTATTTTATTTACTAATATATTTACGTTTTTTAATATGTTAATGATTGGACTAGCTGTTTGGTTAATAACAGCTGGAGCCCCAATTACTAACTTTTTCTTCTTAGGAACAATTACCGCTAATATCTTAATCGGTATTATTCAAGAAATTAAAGCTAAAAATATTATTGATAAACTATCAATCGTCTCAGCTCCTACCGCGATTGTTGTAAGAGAAGGAGAAGAAAGAGAAGTATCATTAAGTGAAGTAGTTATTGATGATATTTTAGTTTTAAAAAGCGGAAAACAAATTCCAGCTGATGCAATAATGAGATCAACAGATGCTGTTGAAGTAAATGAAGCTTTACTAACTGGTGAGGCTGATCCGGTTGTAAAACATGAAGGAGATTTACTATACTCAGGATCATTTGTAGTAGCAGGAACAGTAAGGGCTCAAGTCTCAGCAGTTGGTGAAGATATATTTATTGAAAAATTAAGTGATCAAGCAAGAAAGTATCGTAAGCCACAATCACAATTATTAAAATCACTTAGAATTTTAATTAAAGTTTTAGCAGTTTTAATTGTTCCAATTGGAGCAATACTATTCTACATTACAACTGAATCACCAATTGGGATTGGTTCAACAGTTTATGCAACATCAGTTATTAGTACTGCGGGAGCCATGATCGGAATGGTCCCAGCAGGGCTATTCTTACTTACCAGTATGGCACTAGCAGTAGGGGTTATTCGCCTTGCTGACAACAATACCTTAGTTCAAGAATTATATTGTATTGAGATGTTAGCAAGAATTGATACTTTATGTTTAGATAAAACAGGAACAATCACTGATGGTTCAATGAATGTTCAAAGTGTTATTGAAATTAAGAGTGATTCAAAACTAGCAGTAAAAGATATTATACCAGCCATGATGAATGCTTTTAAAGATGAAAACCAAACATCAAAAGCATTAATTGAAAGATTTGGTAAAGGTAGAAACTATAAATATAGAAAATCAATTCCATTTTCAAGTGCTAGAAAATATAGTGCTGTTGAATTTGAAAAATATGGTGTTTACTTACTAGGAGCACCAGAGTATGTATTAAAAGACAAATACGAACAAGTATCATCACAAGTAGAAAGATATTCAAAAGAAGGACTAAGAGTATTAGCAGTTGGATTTTCTAAAGGTTCAATTAAAGAATCAGACCGTATTACAGGCGTAGTTTGGCCGGTTGCATTAATTGTAATGGAAGACTCCATTAGAATTGATGCCAGAGAAACAATTGAATACTTTAAAGAATCTGGCGTTGATATTAAAGTTATCTCAGGGGATAACCCAATTACGGTTTCAAGAATTGCCGAAAGAGCTGGCGTTGATAATTATCATAAATATATTAGTTTAGAAGGAGCCAGCGAAAAAGAAGTAATTAGAGCAGCCGAAGAATATACAATCTTTGGCAGAGTTTCTCCAGTTCAAAAGAAAATCTTAGTTCAAACGATGAAAGCAAACGGTAGAACCGTTGCCATGACTGGTGATGGTGTTAATGATATTTTAGCTCTAAGAGAAGCAGATACATCAATTGCAATGGCATCAGGTAGTGATGCTGCAAGAAATGTATCGCACTTAGTATTATTAGATTCTAATTTCTCATCAATGCCTAAAGTAGTTAGTGAAGGTAGAAGAGTTATTAATAACGTTCAAAAAGTTGCAACATTATTTTTAACAAAAACAATATTTTCAATCATGTTGTCGTTTATTACAATTTATTTAGGAATTGTTACTAAAAGTGCTGCTTATCCAATTTCACCAGCCCAACTAATTCCAATTGATTGGTTTGTAATTGGAATACCATCATTTTTCTTAGCATTAGAGTTTAATAATAACAGAATTAAGTCGGGTAACTTTTTAACTAATATTATTAGATCAGCCCTCCCAGGGTCACTAGCAGTTATTGTTACAAGCATTTTAATATATTGGTTGAAAACACCACTTGGAATAACTGATCAAAGAGTTATTTCAACGCTTATTGTCTTAAGCGCAACTACAATATCACTTACGGTGTTATACCGCGTTTCTAAGCCACTTAACGTGCCTAGAAGGATATTGTTTGTATCAATGTTTGCACTGTTTTTATTAAGTGTATTATTTATACCTGAGTTTTTCCAAATTGCTCCTGTATGGCGCTTTGGATATTACTCTGGTCCAACCTTATCGGTTGTTGAAATACTATTTTTAGTAGTACTACTGCAGGCGGGCTTCCCAATTATATATTTAGTATCAAACTTGGGTGGTTGGATTAAGAAAATATTTAATACAATTATTTCATTTTTCAAAAATTATACTTAGGAGTAAATAATGATTATAATACACGGGAAAAATCCAATTAGAGAAGCTATCTATCAAAATCGCATGATTTATAAACTTTATATTGATAATAAATTTAATGACCGTCAATATTTAAAGTTTTTAGACGATAAAAATATTAAATATGAAAGATTAGCCAAAGATAAATTAAATGAACTTACTAACAACGCACTTCATCAAGGAGTGGTTGCCCAAGTTGATGATTATAAATACTTTGAATTTGAAGAAGTATTTAAAGAAAATAAAATAAATAGATTTGTTATATTAGATGAAATAACTGATCCTCATAACTTGGGAGCAATCTTAAGAACTGCAGAAGCAGCTGGAATAGATGGAATTATAGTCTCTAAAAGACAACAAGCTCCACTTAACGCCACTGTTGCCAAAGTTTCAAGCGGCGCAATTGAGCATGTTCCAGTTATTGCGGTATCTAATATTAATAATATGATTTTATCTTTAAAAAAGCTTAACTTCATAATAGTAGGTACAGACGGTAATGCAACCTATGATTACCGCGAGATACCTAAAGATCAAAATATCGCTGTTATTTTAGGTAGTGAAGGTAGTGGCATAAGACCACTAGTTAAAAGTAATTGCGACATATTAGTAAAAATACCGATGCACGGTAAAATTAACTCACTTAACGTATCGGTTGCAGGTGCCCTGTTAATGTATGAAATGATAAAGTAAGGAAAGGGTAATAAAATATGAATGATTATGAATTAATTTATTTAGTTCAAAATCATCAAGACGGGATTGCCTTAGAATTTCTTTTCGATAAATACAAATTATTAATATGGAAATATATCCATCAATATGAAGTACCATATTACGAAAGAGAAGACTTCTTTCAAGAAGGTTTGATTATGCTTCATAAAGCGGTATTACGCTTTGATGAGGCAAAAAACAAAACATTTACTAGATACTTTGAATTAATTTTAAAAAGAAGATTTTGGGCGCTTCTTAAAAAGCTTCCAAAATATGTAATTAAAGAAATTCCTGATATATCTGGCAGTTATATTATCGAAGAGGAACCGGTAATATCAATCGATTTAAAAAGCGATTTAGAAAAAACAATTTTCAAGATGTATTTTCTAAATCAAGAAAAAGTTAAAACAATTTCTAAAAAGACCGGATATACAAGAAAACAAATCTATAATGCAATTTATCGAATTAAAGATAAGTATCAAGCTATAATAAGTAGTAAATAATATATTTGACTAAGTCATTTAAAAGTGATACAATAACACTTGCAAATGACCACAAAGGTGGTTTTTTAATGAGAGAGAAAATTATATTGGTGTGCAGTGAGTGCTTGTCTAGAAACTATCAAGCAACTAAAAATAAACAAACTGCCACAGAGCGTTTAGAAATAAATAAATATTGTAAATCGTGTAACAAGCACACTTTGCATAAAGAGAGTAAATAGGAGGTCACTATGGCAATTAGAGAACGTGACAAACAAGAAAAGTCAAAATTAATGGAAGTTTTAACAACCGAATATAAATGGGAAAATTTATTATTAGGTTTTCTAGCTATTGCATCTGCTGCATTAGCAGCAATGATTATTAATAAAACCTTAAGAATCGATTCTTCATTTCCAATCTTAGGAGCAGGAAATAATGGAATTATCTTTGCATGGTTTTTACTAGCAATATCGTTAATCGGATTATTTTTAGTAATTTTTCCGTTCTTACAAGCAGCATTTCCTGAAATAAGAAAGATTGCTTGGCCAACACCAAAGAAATTTTTAGAAAACAGTGTAAAAACAATTATCTATTTAGTTGTTCTAACATTAATTATCTTCCTATTTAACTTTGTAATTGTTGAAACACTCGGCCGAATTATAGGTAGTTAATATGAGTGGACAAATTCGCTGGTATATCGTACAAACTTATTCTGGTGATGAGAACACCGTTAAAGTTGACTTACAAAGAAGAACCGAGAGTATGGGAATGACAGACTATATATTTAGAGTCTTAGTTCCAGAAATTATTATTCCGGCTACTGAAGAGAAAAAAGAAACTGTTGAAAGATTATATCCTGGTTATGTATTTGTTGAAATGATCGTAACCGATGAATCTTGGTTTGTTGTAAGAAACACACCAGGAGTTACTGGTTTCTTAGGATCTAGTGGTGGTGGAACGAAACCAATTCCAGTTTTAAGAGATGAAATGGATTCAATTTTAC
>JAAYNT010000002.1 GCA_012520715.1 Acholeplasmataceae bacterium | reverse complement strand
TGATATGCAAGTCCACCGATATAAGCATGATGAAATCTTGTTGCTGCTGGATGAATATAAAATCTATTTTTGTATTCTTTATATATTTCTTTAATAATATTAGATAAAATTTCATTTTCAATTTTTGAAATAAATGCTTCTATCTCACGCTTCATATCACTTAAATCATATGGTGCATATTCATAAAACTTTTGATATAAACTAGTTAACTTTTCTAGTTCGTAAATATCTTCAATTTTAGATATATTTAAACAATTTAAGATATATTCATTTGGTTTATCTTCTCTGTCTTCTCTTTCAACTGTGAACTCATAAATTTGGCCAATAATTACTTTGTCGATATCTTCTCTTAGTTTAATATTTACAGCTTTTCCATCTAGATCAAAAATAGTTGTATTATAGTAAGTTAGTCCTTGGTTAACTGCATCAACTTTACCAATTATTTTTATTTGTTTCTCTTTCTTACTCATCTTTATCTTTCCTTTTTTCTAAATAATCAATTATCTCTAAATGATTATTGTTAATTTCCTTCTTTATTATAGCATTAAGTAAGTTATTTTGAATATCTTTAATCCATGGACCAGGATTTTTATTATATATTTTTAATAACTCATCAACGCTAATTGCTAGTTCTTGGATATCTTTTAGTGGTATTTCATCATAAAGTTTAATAATTTCTTGATAGTTTAATGGAAATATTTGTAATATTTCATTAATTCTTGAAGCTACCATTACATCTTCTCTGTGAAACTTAACTAAGTTGCTTTGTGATATTTTTTCTAGCTTTAATATCTTTATTACATTTTGATAATGAGTTTCATTTAATTTTGATAACTTCCAAAACTTATCAACTTTTCCGTTTAAATAAAAACAAAACGGAAAAAATATTTCTTTTTGAATTTTAATATCATTATTAACAAAATATTTTATACCTTTTTCAAGTCCCGGTAAATATTTTGATATTCCACTATCATGAAGTAAACTAAAAGCTTCTAGTGAATTTTGGTGTGTTGCAATTTTATCAAGTTCACGGTATATTCTTTCAGCTGAGATGTTTTTAAGTAGCTCTTTATTTTTATGAATTGATAAAAATGTATTTTTATCTAGGCTAAACTCTAATTTTGATACTAAATAAAATGCTCTTAACATCCTTAGAGCGTCTTCTCTAAAACGCTCATCAGGATTACCAATAGTTTTTATTAGTTTATTATCTAGATCTTTAATGCCATCAATTAAATCGATTACTTCTAAGTCTTTAGTCATATATAATCCGTTAATTGTAAAATCACGTCTTAATACATCTTCATTGATACTTTTTGAAAATATAACTTCTTCTGGATGTCTATTGTCATAGTAATTTAAGTCTTTTCTAAAAGTAGTTACTTCAAATCTAGAGCCGTTATACAATATTAACACTGTCCCAAATTTTAATCCAATTGGCACAGCTTTAAAATTAGCCATTAAAAAATCTGGTGTTGCACTAGTTGCAATATCTATATCAAAAGAATCTCTTTTTAAAAGATAATCTCTAACTGATCCACCTACAAAGTAAGCTTCGTGTCCTAGTTTATTTAATTCTTCTATAAATAAAGTAGCTCTTTTCACTCTTTTCACCAACTTTATTATAACATAATAACATTACATGTTATAATTTATATGATATGAAGTATTTAAAGAATTTAGTTACTACTGAAGTAACAATTAAAAAGTCAAGATTTATTACTGTTTTAGAACCAATCGCTAGTGATAGTGATATTTTACCAATTGTTCAAAGATTAAAAAAAGAATACCCAAAAGCAACTCATTATTGTTATGCTTACTTAATTGGCGATAATGCTCAATTTGGTGGTTCTAATGATGATGGTGAACCTGCAGGTACTGCTGGAGTACCAATGTTAGAAGTTTTAAAACAAAACAATGTCACAAATATCTTAGCAGTAGTTATTAGATATTATGGTGGCATTCATTTAGGTGCTGGTGGCTTAATTAGGGCTTATTCTGGTGGTGTAGCTGATGCAATTAAAGAAGCTACATTTTATACTTTAATAAAAGCAACACTATTTGAGCTTCATTTCAACTATGATCAAATTGGTGATATAGAATATTTACTTCAAGATGAAGAGATTGTTGAAAAAGAATATTTAAAAGATGTTGTTTATAAAGTAGCAATTACTAATCTTGAAGCTTTTGACAAAATTAAACATCACTTTTTTGAAATAAAAAAGCTAGAAGAAATTCTTCTAGCTATTGATTTAAAATAGTGATACTATAAAGTGGGCCATATGTCCTATTAAGTGTCCCCCAATTAAACTTAGTAAAACATATGCTGCTTGAATTTCAAAAACTCTGCCTTTATTAAAATATTTTTCAATATTTAATGCCCTTAAGACAATAAAAGTTAATACAAATCCAAAGATGAAACCCATAAAATAAGTAATTTGTGGAATCATCTTTTTATTTTGTTCCAAATAAACGGTCGCCGCAATCTCCTAGTCCTGGATAAATATATCCTTGATCAGTTAAGTGTGAATCTAAGGCTGCTAAATAGATTGGAACATCTGGATGATCAGTTTGAAGTCTTTTTACTCCTTCAGGACATCCAACTATTCCGACATATTTAATCTTTTTGGCGCCGCGTTCTTTTAAGATATCAATGGCTTTGCTAACAGTTCCCCCGGTTGCTAGCATTGGATCTAAGACGATGACTAAGCTTTTTTTCAAGTTTTCTGGAAATTTAGCATAATATACATGTGGTTCTAACGTTTCTTCGTCTCTATACATCCCTAAATGCCCGATTTTTGCAGTTGGTACAATGTTATGAATTCCATCTACCATTCCAAGTCCCGCTCTTAAAACTGGGACTAATACGACTGGCATATCAAGAATATGACAATCGGCTTTTCCAATTGGAGTTTCAATTTCTACTTCTTTTGTATCAAGATCTCTTGTTACTTCATAAGTAAGTAGGGCTCCAATTTCTGAAACACTTTCTCTAAATTCTTTAGCATTTGTTGCTTTGTCTCTAATTTTAGCCATTTTATGGTTAATTAGAGGATGACTCATTATTACTAGTTTTTTATTCATTACTCTCCCCCCATTTTTTCTAATAAATCTAGTCTATGTTGATGTCTTAATTCAAACTCTGAATTAATAAATGTATCTACAAGCTTTTCAGCTTCGCGATTAGTTTGAGTTCTACCACCTAAAGCAATAATATTAGCATTATTGTGTTGTTTTGCAAGAATTGCCGTTTTTTCATCGTAAATTAAGGCAGCTCTTATGCCTTTAACTTTATTTGCAGCAATACTAATACCAATTCCAGTACCACAAATAGCTATACCAAAATCATACTTATTAGTTGCAATTTCTTTTCCTAACTTATAACCAAACAAAGGATAATCAACTGAATGATTTGAATCAGTTCCAAGATCTACTACTTCATATCCTTTTTCTTTTAAATAATTAACTAAATGTACTTTTAATTCATAACCACCATGGTCATTTGCAATAGCAATTTTCATTTTAACACCCCATTTAATAAAATTATAACACAATTAAAAAAAATAATCCCCCTTTGGGAGATTATTGTTCATAAACATCTAAAATATCATCAAAAGAAATCGCACCTTCGCGAATTAATTTTAAATTACCAGGAACTGTAGCATCAACCACAGTTGAAGCTACACCAATATAATCTTCAACATGTTCACCATATACTTTAGTGACTTTTTTACCAAATTGTTCATTAACTTCTAAGTATGTATTAAGAGGTGCTTGTCCACTAATATTAACAGAGGTTGTTCTAAGCGGTCCGTTTTGTGAAATTAATTCTAATGCTAAATCATGGTTAGGAATTCTAACCGCAATTGTATCTTCACCAGTTTTTTCATAAAAATCAATTGTAGTCTCTAAAACAATTGTCAGTGGACCTGGCCAAAATGTTTGCATAACTCTTAAAGTATTAAAATCATATTTAGCAATTGGAATTAAATCAATAATTTGACCAATTAAAATTGGGATATGTTTTTCAGGATCCCTTTTTTTAATAGTAAAAATTTTATCTAATGCATTTTTATCATATAATTTACAACCAATACCATAAATGGTATCAGTTGGAAAAACTATTACATCGCCGCGCTTCATACTAGCTTTCTCCTTTTTATTAATGTAAAGCGATCTTTTCCTTGAAGATCCTTTAACAAAAATGTCCGGTATTCCGGGAAATTTATATTAACAAAATGATGTAAAAACAGTCCATGTAAATGACCATGCTCTACAATAATCATACCATCAGGTTTTAAGTAATTCATACCTTCACTAATGATTGTAGTTAAGTGAGCGGTCCCAAAATTATCGCTAAACAAGGCTATTTCAGGTTCAAATAACACACTTTCGTCAATTTCGTCATATTCTGAAACATATGGTGGATTTGATATTATCAAATCATATTTTTCAAAAATGTTTTCATAAAAATCTGATTGAATCAAGTTGATATCAACTTGATTAATTCGGCAATTAGTCTTTGCTACATCTAAGGCGTTTTTATCGATGTCTGTTGCATCAATTTCGTAGTTTTTTTCTTTTGCTAGACTAATTGCAATTGCTCCAGAGCCAGTTCCTATTTCTAATACTTTTAAGTTATTAGGAAATTTTTTAATTATTTTATCTACTAAGTATTCGGTTTCTGGTCTTGGAATTAATACTCTTTCATCAACAGCAATCTTATGACCATGGAAGTATGTATAACCTACTAAATATTGAATCGGTACTGAGTCATAAATATATAAATCAAGTAGTTCTAAATAATTATTAGCTTTATCGTTAGCTATTTCATCTTGATATCTTTTAAAGATATCTCCTTGTGAAATATCTAACATACCAGCTAATAGTAGTTTAGCTGCTGTTTTTTCTTTTTGAAATTCGGCTACTTTTTCATAGCCTAATTCAAGCAAGTCTCTTAATATCATATCGCTTGTACTAGTTGTTGCTTTTGATATTCATTAATGAGCGGTTCTAAAATTAAATCTAAGCGACCTTCCATTATCGCATCTAATCTTTGAACGGTTAATCCGATTCGGTGATCACTTACTCTATTTTGAGGATAGTTATAAGTTCTAATTTTTTCGCTTCGATCACCAGTTCCTATTAAGCTTCTACGGATTGCTCCTTCTTCTTTATCACGTGCTTCTAAAATATCATTATATATTCTTGCTTTTAAAATTATTAAAGCTTTATCTTTATTTTCGTGTTGACTTTTACCATCTTGACAAGTAACAACAGTATTAGTTGGAATGTGAGTTAGTCTTACTGCAGATTTGGTAGTGTTGACTGATTGACCGCCTGGTCCACTTGAGTTATATGTATCAACTTTGATATCGTTCCAATCAATGTTAATATCAACTTCTTCAGCTTCTGGCATCACTAAAACTGTCGCTGTTGAGGTATGAATTCTGCCTTGCGATTCAGTTTCTGGCACTCTTTGAACTCGATGAACTCCAGCTTCGTGTTTTAAAAATGAATAAACTCTTTTTCCAGAGATCATAAACTCTATTGAAGCAAACCCACCAGCTGTACCTTCCATTGCGTTTAAAACTTCTACTTTCCAACCCATGGTATCAGCGTAACGATGATACATTCTAAAAAGATCGCCGGCAAATAAGTTTCCTTCATCGCCACCAGCTGCGCCTTTAATTTCCATAATGATGTTTTTACCATCATTTGGGTCTTGTGGTAGTAGTAATATTTTTAATTTTTCTTCAAGTTCAAATAGTTTTTCTTTATTAGTATGATATTCTAAATTAGCCATTTCTAGAAGATCTGGATCACTTTCTGATTCCATTAATTGTTCTAAGTCAAAAACTTCTGATTCTATTTGTTTAAAAAGACGGTACACTTCGACCGTTTCTTCTAAATCTGATAATTCCTTCATTGTTTTTGTCATCTGTTTTACATCAGAAATGCCATCAATTAATTGTTGTTGAAGTTTATCATATGTAGTTTCAATAAGTTTTAATCTATCAAACAATTTTTCTCACCTTTTGTATTTTACCACAAATATATAAGATACTCCAATAATAAGAATGAAAATCTCCCCTTACGGGGAGACTATTAATCTTCTTCTCTATCTGCGAGTGCGTAAAACTTAGATTGACTTGGTAAAAATCTAAATTTTAAAGTGCCTGTCATACCTTGACGGTTTTTGGCAATCATTACATCCATCTCACCAGTTGGTTCTGATTTACCACGGTTATAATAATCTTCGCTATGTAAAAATATAACGATATCCGCGTCTTGTTCAATCGAACCTGACTCACGTAAGTCTGATAAGACTGGTCTATTTGATTCTCTTCTTTCAACTAATCTTGATAACTGAGATAAGGCAATAACTGGAATTCTAAGTTCTTTGGCTAATTGTTTTAACTGTCTTGATACTTGTGATACTTCTTCTTGTCTTGTTTGTCCTTTAGCTGTTACTAATTGCAAGTAATCAATTAATATTAAATCTAGTTTGCCTTCTTGTTTTAATTTACGACATTTTGCTCTAATTTCAGCAATTGTTGATGATGATGAATCATCAAAATGAATAGCGTAACTACCAAGAGCATTAACAATAACTCCTAAGTCGTTCCACTCATCATTTTTTAAGTTTCCAACTCTAAGTCGCATACCATCAATACCTGATAAGTTTGAAATCATACGTCCAACGATTTGGTCATTACTCATCTCTAAACTAAATAGAGCTACGTGTTTTTGTTCACTATCTTTTCTAGGTTTTGCAATATTTAATGCTAAGTTAATTGCAAATGCAGACTTACCCATACTTGGACGAGCAGCAATAATAATTAACTCTTCTGGTTGAAAACCTGAAGTGGCTCTATTAAGTGATTCATACCCGGTATCAAGTCCAGTAACACTACTTCCTCTTGAACGGTTAACTTCGATAATTTCTTGGTATTCTTTTGCTATTTCTCTTACACTTTTAAACGTTGAAGTTCTTCTTCTTTGAGCAAGATCAAAAATTCTTTTTTCAGTTTGATCTAAATATTCTACGGCTGAGATGTTTTTAGTAAAACCTTCTTCTTGTACATTGCCGGCTAATCTAATTATTGCTCTTTTAAGTGCAGCATCTAAAACAATATCAATCGATTCTTCAAAAGCATCACTTGAGGGAGATAAAACTGAAAGTTGTGAGATATAGTCAAGTGGTACTCTTTTTTTAGCTGGGTTTTGATTAAAATATTCACCCACAGTAACAAAATCTATTTCTTTTTCATTTTGAAATAGATCTAACATTGCTTCAAATAATAGTGCGTTATTTTGATTATAAAAATCGGACGGTTCAAGCATGTCAGCCGCTGTTATCATTAAATTTTTATCAATAAATATCGAGGCTAAAACACTTTGTTCCGCTATGTCAGCTTGCGGTAATTGTCTTTGCATAAATAATCACCTACTTTTCAACAACGTGAACTTCAAATTGTGCGTTAATATCTTTATATAAGTTTACAACAGCCGTATAAATACCGACTGAACTAATGTTTCCAACAATTGATACTTTCTTACGGTCTAATACGATTTGGTTTTGTTCTTCAAATGCTTCAACAATTTGTTTTGTTGTAACTGATCCAAACATTTTACCATCATGACCAACTTGAATACTAATCATAACTGATTTAGTATCAATTTCTTTTTTAAGTGCTTTAATTAAATCGATGTGTTGTTGTTCTTTTTTTCTAATTTCAGCTAATTTCTCTTCAAGTTTAGCTAAGTTCTCTTCAGTTGCTAAAACAGCTTTATTATTTTTAATTAAATAATTACCATAGCCAGCAGCTATTGTAATTACATCATCGGCTTTACCTCTATTTTTAACATCTTCTAATAAAATGATTTTCATTTCTTCCCCTTCTCCTCCGTATTCTAACTCTAGTAAGTGTTTAACAGATAAGTAAACTTCTTCAACACTTGAATCTTTTACTTGTGCGGCTGCACCAGTTAAATGCCCTCCGCCACCAATTTCTTCCATTAACACTTGAACGTTTACTCCTTGAATTGATCTAGCACTTACTCCAACAACTTCATCTGATAGTTTAGTAATTGTAAATGCGGCATCAATTCCATCAATTTGTAACATTTCATCTGCTACTTGTGCTAGTAAAACTCGGTCTTGATATATATCACTAGATACTGCAAAAGCAAATCGATCTAAATATACATCAATTTTAGAAATAAGTTTATTAATTTCAAGTAGTCTTTCTTTATCTTTGCGTAACCATAAGTTTACTTCTGCCATATCAGCACCAAATTCTCTTAAGGTAGCTGCTACTTCAAAAGTTCTTGTACCAATTCTATTTAAAAAGTTATTAGTATCAACTACTAATCCCGCATACATAATTGATGCTTCTAGTGGTGTAATTGAAATATCACGACTATAAAAACTCATTAACTCAACAAGTAGTTCAATTGTCGATGATGCATATGGTTCAACATATGAGAACACTGCATCAAATGGCGCTTCACCTGAACTACGGTGATGGTCAATAACAGCGATATTTTTAATTTTTTCAAATACTTCAGGACTACTTATTATTCTTGGTGATTGAGTATCAAGAACAATTAATAATGTATTTTCATTAATAGTTCTTAAAGCTTCATTAGTAGTAGCTAAGTATTCATACATATCAGGTTCAACTGAAGTTAAAATTCTACTAATTTTTAGTACAGTTTGATCAACTCTTGTTTCGTCAAATACGATTTTAGCTTTTTCTGGATGATGTGATCTAATCATTTGAAGCATTGCAATCATCGATCCAAAAGCATCTGCATCAGTATTAATATGACCCATAATTAAGACGTTGCTGGCTTTATCTACTAATTCTTTTAGAGTTTGAGCGTTAACTCTTGAGTTAACTTTCGAATGAGTAGCTGAAGCATCTTGCTTAGCTCCAAAGTATCTAATCTTTTGATTTTGCATATTAATAACTACTTGGTCCCCGCCGCGTCTTTCAGCAAGTTCTACCGCGTTTTGGGCGTAACCTCCAAGTTGTTCATAATCAACATCCCAACAAGCAATACCAATTGAAACTGTTACTTTAACATTATATAAATTAGAAACATCTCTAATTTTTTCTAAGACTCCAAAATTATCTGAAATCATCTTTTCTAGTTGTTCTTTATATACAGTCATTACTAATCTTTCATCAGCAAATGTTTTTAAATAACCATCGTATTCACTTACCCAGTCTGCAATAATTCCTAGATACTCACCTTTAATTGATGATTGTTCAGATACGTCTAGTCCTGCCAATGCTTCGTCTAAGTTATCTAAGTAAATTAAACCAATGGCTGGAACTCTGGCTTGATATCTTTCGCTAATTTCTTCGCGTTTAGTAACGTTGAAAAAATATGCTGAGTTAAGTTCTTTGTTGTACATAATGTCATATTTATCATCAGATACAGCGATTGTGAACTCACTTTCTCCACCTCTAATATTAGAAGCCATATCACTAGAAATATCTTGAATTGACTTTCCGATTGTATTTACTCCAAATACACCAATTGCAAAGTTGTTTGCCCATTTAACTGTCTCATCTTCTCCCATAACTAATACTCCAACTGGTAATTCGTTAAATAATTCATCACCAACTTGGCTTACGTGGTAAGAAAGTTGCGTCCAAGCTTCTAATCTATTTTGTAAGTTGTTAATACGTTGTTGTTGATGATGAGTAATAACAACTAAAATTGATAACATTAATAAAGCAAATGCAACAAACAATAGTACTAAGGCAATTGTATCCATTGTACTAAATGTAAAGTTAGTTGAAACAAAGTAAAAAACAAGACTGCCTATCATTAAGACAATCGATAGACCTAAATAAATCCATCTTTTCATTTTTGCACCTACTTTCTTGTAATACTATTTTAACATATTATATGTTAATTTGATATTAAATAAATATAAGATTTTATTATCATAACAATTACTTGATTAAGA
Source organism: Acholeplasmataceae bacterium (assembly GCA_012520715.1). Taxonomy (GTDB): domain Bacteria; phylum Bacillota_I; class Bacilli_A; order Acholeplasmatales; family Acholeplasmataceae; genus DUQW01. The sequence continues at coordinate 993 of JAAYNT010000002.1, read as the reverse complement.
TAATTAGTTTTTGGATTAAAAAAGGCACAAATTAAATGTGCCTTTATAAATTTTTATTCTTTAACAAATGGTAATAATGCCATATGTCTAGCTCTTTTAATTGCGACAGCTAGTTGTCTTTGCCATTTAGCACTAGTTCCAGTTACTCTTCTTGGTAAAATTTTACCTCTATCTGTAATGAATTTTTTTAATAATTCAACATCTTTAAAATCGATATGTGTAACTTTATTTTGTGTGAAATAGCAAACTTTACGACGACGTCTAAATCCGCCTCTTCTTTTTTGCATCTGTTTCTTCCTCCTTAAAATGGTAAATCATCTTCAACTGATAACTTAGTTGAAGCTTCATAGAAATCATCACTGTCATCTGTTTGTTGACCTTCAGTTCTTGATTCTAAGAATTGAACTGAATCACAAACTACTTCAGTAATGTAACGAGTTCCTTGATCAGACTCATAAGTACGAGTTTGAATTCTTCCCTCTACACCTAATAATGCTCCTTTAGAAACATATCTAGCAAGGTTTTCTGCTTGCTTTCTCCAAACCACACATTGTATAAAGTCGGCTTGTCTTTCTCCACTTTGGTCAGCGAACATGCGGTTAACCGCTAATGTAAAGCTAACTACTGCAATATTAGATTGTGTATATCTAAGTTCAGGATCTCTTGTAATTCTTCCTACTAAAACGACTCTGTTAATCATAATTATTATTCTCCTTCTTTAACTAGGATGTAACGAATAATGTTTTCGTTGATTCTGACTAAGCGGTTAAATTCACTAACTGCATCAGTGCCAGCTTCAACTAGTAACCATACATAATAGCCTTTATGGAATTTATCAATTTCATAGGCTAGATCACGTAGACCCCACTCTTTCAACTCTAAAATATTAGCGTTGTTAGAAGTTAGAACATCGTTAAAGTAACTAATAGTTTCTTTAATTTTTTCTGGTTCTAATGATGGTCTTATGATATACATAATTTCATATTTTTTCAT
>JAAYNT010000046.1 GCA_012520715.1 Acholeplasmataceae bacterium | reverse complement strand
TTTCACTTTGGTCAGTTTTACCATTTGCACTAGAAGTTTTTTCTTCTTTTAAGTCTTTATCCTTTTTTAATTCATCCATTTTATCAGTCCTCATTTTCTTCATATAATTCAGATAGATTTATCGCTATATATTCAATTAATGGAATAACTTGACGATAATCCATTCGATTTGGTCCAATTAATGCAAGACTTCCTCTTTCCGTTTCGCTAAAGCGATACGGAATTGAGACAATTGAGAAATTAGATTTTGGCATAAATGAAATATCTGAGCCAACTCTAATTACTAATCCTGAGTCATTAGATATTAAATCACTAATATTAGTCTCATTTAATTTCATCATAGATTCTTTTAGTGAATCAAAACTAGTAAAGTATGAATCATCAAACATATTAGTTACTCCTGATAAGTAAAATTGTTCTTCTTGTTCGGTTGTAAGCAGTTCAATTAATATTTCTAAAATGTTTTTCTCATATCTTTCTAGTTCTCGCAAGTCAGTTGCTTGATGTCTTGCTATTAAAACTCTTCTTGCTTTAGATAGAGTTTTATTTTCAAGTAGTTTTCCAAGTGATTGGAAAAAACTTGTTAAAGTACTTATTTTAATATCACTAGTTATTGTAATTTTTTGATTTAAGACGGTTCCATCATTAACAACAATTACAATTACTCCTTCATCACTTCCAAGTTCGATAAACTCTAATCTTTTAATATAAGAAGTAATGCTACTTGGATTAATACCAATTGCTGTGTAATTGGTAATTGCTGATAATAAATCAGCAGCTTTTTCTAAAGATTTACGTTTAGAGTATCTATTTTTTCTAAAGATATCATCAACAAGTGGGAATAATTCAATTACTCTTTTATCACGTGTTAATAAATTATCTATGTAATACCTTAGCCCACGCTCAGAGGGAATTCTTCCACTTGAGGTGTGGGTTTTATCTAAATATCCTAATTCTTCTAGTATTTGCATATCAAATCTAATGGTTGCACTAGAATAATTAAGATAGGGAATTTCACTAATTGCTCTAGACCCTACTGGTTGTCCGTCTTGAATATATGATTCAATGACAGCTTTTAATATTAATTTTTGTCGGTTTGAAAGCATATAATCACCTCGCTGGCGCTCGCTACTTGTAAGTGCCAATTCTATTGTATCACAACTCTTTAGCACTGTCAACTGGTAAGTGCTAAAATATGATAAAAATAAAAAGCCGAAGCTTTTAAATTATTAATAATTTAATCTTCGACTCAATTATGTGATAACTCTAAATTAGTTAGTGGTTTTAATTGATATTCTTCAATATCTAAGACTTTTTTAGTCTTTGGTTTTGATTTATCGATTGCCATTATTTGAACAATAATTATAATCATATAAAATGCTGCGTGCTGGGTAATATCAATCATTCCGTAAGCTTGTGATGAGATAAATCCAACTAGAATAATCCATTTTTCTAAGTTGATTTTTCTTACTAATATTTTAAGTGATTCATACCAGTTAATAATAACTGCAATCATACCAAATATTCCCATAATAGCAAGAGTATGAATTATTGTAGAGTGATATACTACTACTCTAGTGTCACTACCCCATGTCATAATTCTTGATCCCCAACCGCCACCAAAGATTGGATACATCTTAAATGTTTCCCATCCTTGCTTCCAAAGTGTAAATCTCCCTGTAGATCCATCACCTTCTAATGATTTTTTAAGACCGTTAATAATTGCTTCTACTACATTATATCCAGCTATGAAAAAGCCAAGAGTTATAATTCCAATAATAGCTAGGTTTATTCTACCTTGACGATTACTATATTTTAGTATAAAGTAAACGTAAAATGGAATTGAAATTATTAGTCCCATCACGCCGCCGCGTGATCCGCTTACTATAAAAGAAAATATAATTATAAGTGCTCCAGCCCAATAAATAAACTTATTAGGCTTTTTAATGATGTAGTAGATATGAACTGGAAGTAACATTAACAAATGTATAAAAACATCATTAATAACGCCCCAGCCAAAATTATTAAAGCCACTCCACGAATCTCTAATACCATTTGGATAGCTGTTTACACCGTGTTTTAATAAATACCCTGTATATCTTGATATAAGCTGGAAAAATAATAACCAACTAAGTCCATATAAGATCCAAAAGAAATATTGTAAATCAATTTTTGAGTAGTTATCAAAATACATATAAACTAAGAAATGTAAAACTCCTACTAAACTTAATACTATTAATGGAAAAGTTATATCAACATATAAAAATGGCATAAAACTAGCTATTGCCATTAATAGTAATCCAAGTGACAAAGATCCCCACTTAATCTTTCTTCTAAATCTTATAATGTGGCCAAAAACACCAATTAAAAAGAATATAGCAGCAACTAATATTGGAACCATTTCTGATAGTGTTTTTAAGTTTAAATCACTACTACTAAGCATATAACATAAAGAAAGCACAAGCGGCAAGCCGTATTGTGCGTCTTTATAAAGTAGTGCTACTATAGACCACATAAAAGTAATTCCTATTAGTCCGATGGCATTGGCAAATGACATCCCGCTAATAGATGGTCCTGCTTTTATATGCCATGATAAAAAGACATATACCATGACTATAGCGATATATAGTTTTGATTTTAAAAAGTTTTCAAATTTTTCTAAAAATACACTCACTCAGTAATCAATCCTGTTCTAACTACAATATAACCTAAATATAGTCCTTCGCCTTCCATTGAATCTCCAACCCAAATATGCACTTGATAATCACCAAGTGTTTCAGGTAATAACGGTAAAACATCATTACCTAATCTGTCTTGGTATAGTAGTAAATCTCCACCAATTGCGTCATCATATCCGTAAATAATATATTCTGATATTGGATTATTAATATCATTTAAGTTAGTAATTCTAATCGTTCCAGTTTCTTTAAACATTCTTAAGA
>JAAYNT010000045.1 GCA_012520715.1 Acholeplasmataceae bacterium | reverse complement strand
AGCCTTTTTCAAGGCTTATTTATAATTGTTTATTATTCTTTAATTTCTTTTAAAAACTCAAAAAATATTGTCTTTGTAATATTGGCATCATCTTTAGCATTATGTTTTTGTTGTTTGACATCTTTTTGTGGAAAGTATGTTTCATATGCTTTAAATAAACCAATATCTTGATTTAAGTTGAAATAGTCTTTATGTAAAGTTAATAAATCAAAAAAATCATATTCATTAGTTAGAGGTAATAAATCATGTAGTTTATATGATTCATTAAGAGCGACTATATCATTTTTACCCCAAACTACTATTTTTGGTTGATATGTATCTAAAATGTTTTTAAAGTCCATATAAAAATAATCATATGGTTTTGAGTTAGCATTAAATTCATCTAAATCTAAATCTAAAAATCTAATGGTTCTAAGTGATAATCTTCTAGCTAGTGGTTTAATATAATAGTTTCTATCTAAGATGGTATTTCCATCTTTATCAGTAAGGCTTGCTCCAAACTGAATAATTTCAACTTGAAATGGTCCTCTACTATAACCCGGCATTGTCATTTCAAAATCAACAAATAAGTAATGATCATATTGAGTAATAACATTTCTCATTTCAAGTCTTAATTTTTCAATATCATAAATAACAGCATATGGTTTAACACTTTCGATTGTGTTAAAGTGAGAAACTTGATGAAACTTAGTTCTACCTATTCTTTTTGTATAATCGCTTATTTCAAAGTCAATTAAATATCCTTCTTCTAAGTGTTCAGAAAATACTTTGTATAAACTTCTTGTTAGATAAAATCCTACTCTTCTTCCTTCTATCATACAAAAGAAGTAATCTTTTTTAGGACTTATTTTATATATAAAATGTTTCATTTTAATTCCTCTTTTACTTTTTGCATCAGACTTTGATTAATTCCTAAATGTAAGAATTCTTCTTCGGTTCCATTTTTAATCGCTTCAACAGTTCCAAAGTAACTAAGTAATGCTTCTTTTCTTTTTGGACCAATTCCTCTAATTCCATCAAGTGGAGATTTAAATGTTTCTCTTAGTCTTACTTGACGGTGGAATGTAATAACATAACGGTGAACCTCGACATTGATTTTTGAAAACAACTTAAATAAATTACTAGTTTTATCTAGTTTATATTCATTGTTTTCAAAAATAATTGATTCAAATTCATGTTTATCATTTTTCTTCATACCAGCTACTAATATATCTAACTCTAAGTCTTTAATTACGCTTAGTGCCGCGTTTACTTGACCTTTACCACCATCTACTAATATTAGATCTGGAAGGGTGTTGTTTTCCATTAAAAGACGGTAGTAGCGTCTATATATTACTTCTTTAAAAGACTGGTAATCATCTTCAGTAGCAGTTTTTAAATTAAACTTACGATACTCTTGATTTCTAAACTCATGATCACGGTATACTACTACTGCCGATACCGGAGCTGTACCAAATAATCCTGAGTTATCAAAGGCTTCAATATAGTTAATTTCTTTTTTAAATAAATCAAATAAATCTTAATCAAGTTTAGTTTCTTTGTCTTGTTGATGCTCATATAACATTGAGTAGTTAGTTAATTTTTCTAAGGCATTATCATAAGCTAGTTCAACAATCTTTTTCTTATCTCCAATTTGCGGGATAACAGCTTTATTTTTAAATCTTAATTGTAAGTCTTCAATTTTAAATTGATTACTAAATAAAAACTCATCAATAAAAGATTGTTCAAAATATATTTGATCAATATAATTAAGTGCAGCATCATAGTGATTGCCAATATATGAAAATATCGTTTCATGAGTATCAGTAATTTGACCATTTCTCATTAATAATATTTGAATCGCTATTTTTTCTTCATCATGAGCATAAGCAACAATATCTCTATCTTTAAAGTCAGCTAGTGAGATAATTTGTTTTTGACTAATGTTATTAATATGATTAATCATTTCTTTATATTCATTAGCTTTTTCAAATTCTAAATTATCACTTGCTTCATACATTTTAGTTTCTAAAATGGATAAAACATGTTTAGTATCACCTTTTAAAAAGCGTGATACTTCTTTTATCATATTTTGATATTCTTTTTTATCCACCTCGTTAATACATGGTGCTAAACATTGCCCAATGTGATAATATAAGCAAGCTTTTTTAGGAATTTTAGCACATTTTCTAAATGGATAAATCTTGTTAAGCAAATCAACTGTCATCCTAGCACTATATCCATTTGGATATGGCCCATAAGCTTTTGCTGATGGTTTAGTTTGTCTGTGAATTAAAAGCCTTGGATATTCATCATTAGAAAAAGTGATAAAAGGATAACTTTTATCATCAACTAATCTAATGTTGTATTTAGGTAGATACCTTTTTATTAAGTTGATTTCTAAAATCAACGATTCTTGTTCGCTATTTGTAATAAGATATGAAAAATCTTTAATCTCTGAAATTAATAAAGTAGTTTTTTCATTATGTGCTCCAACAAAATATGAGCGAACACGATTTTTTAAGTTTTTTGCTTTACCAACATAAATTACTTCGCCTTTACTATCTTTCATTAAATAACAGCCAGGCTGAGTTGGTAATAAGTTTATTTTTTCTTTAATTCCCAATAAATTCACCATTACTATTTTACCATGTTTTATTAATAATTAATAAAAAAAGAGGAAATGTTCCTCTTTTATTGATTAACAATTACTGTTTGTTGTGGACCTTCAAATCCTTTAGCTTCTAAGTATTCAACAAGGGCTATTCTAATTTCTCTTTCCAGTCCTTTGTGTGATGCTGGTGGAGTTTTTGTAATTACCCTAAACTTATATGAAACTAATGTTGATTCAGTAAGTCCTACAAATGTTAGTGGTTCTAACATATTTGGATTATCACTTTTATATTCCTGGCAGAAAGTATGGAAAGCATTTCTTGCTTCTTCAACTTTAACTTTGTTAGTTAATAAAACATCAATAATCGCAGTTGAAGTGTCTCTTGAACGGTTTAATATTTTATTAATTTGACCATTATTAATAATTAAATAGTCTCCAGTCCAATCTTCAATTTTTGTCGTTCTAAGGCCAATTTCCCTTACTGTACCGACAAAACCTTGAATCTCTACACTCTCACCAACACTATATGTGTTTTCAAATATATTAAATAGTCCACTAATAAAGTCTTTTACAAATTCTTGAGCACCAAATGCAACAGCAATACCAACAATTCCAGCTCCTGTAATTAGTGGTACAACGTTAATACTATAACCATCTAAAATTATAATAATAACTACTAACCAAACAACAGCTGCAATAATTTTATATGTTGTTCTAGAAATAGTTTCAGCTCGTTTTTGAACATCAATGTATTCATATGGACTATCAGTTTTAACTTCATGCATTAACATTGTGTTAATCTCTTTTATGTTACGATCTCTTCTGTCTTTTTCTCTTGCTCGTTCTAATCTTTGTTCTTTAATTTCAATTTTTCTGATTCTTCTATCCATTGCATTTCTAATTATTCTTTTAACAAAAAATAAAAAGATTAATGTTAGTAAAATCATCGCAATTGCAAATGCAGTTGCAATAACTAAATCAGCTAAACCTTCACTAAATTGTAATCCACCTTGATATCCAGTAATGTTTCCTGTATCATCATAAATTGGTACACCTTGTAAATATTCTCTTAAAAATTCAAATAATTTCATTTAATATCACCTTTACTACCTTTCATTAAAAAAAGGACTAGCCTTTTTTTTATTCAAACTCAATTGTGACTTCGTCATTTAAAATTTCTTCTAATGCTTGACCTACACTTTTAACGCATTTAGCATTTTTAATTTCGATTTCTTCTCTTTCAATAATTTTAGCTACTTTTGCTGCTGTATAAGCTAATTTATATTTAGAGTCAATCTTTTTTAACAGTTCATCTATTGATGGATAACGCATTCCGTCATTATTCTTCACTATCTTCACCTTCCATTAATTCGATATACTTATGAATTGTACGCTCAGTTCTTGCATGCTCAGCGCGAATAATAGCCATTATTCGGTCAGCCGCATTATTAACCTCATCATTAACAACGATGTAGTCATATTTATAAGCAAGCAAATATTCACTTTCAGCTTTATCAATTCGTTCTTGCAATTCTTTTTCAGACTCAGTACCACGAGATTTTAAGCGATTTATTAATGCTTCTTTTGCTGGTGGAACTAGGAAAATAAATACTGCATCTTTCATTTGTCTACGAACTTGAAGTGCTCCGTCGACTTCAATTTCTAGCACAACTTGTTTTCCTTCGTCTAGCATTTCTTCAACTTTGTCTCTTGGTGTTCCATAGTAATGACCTACAAAATTAGCCCATTCTAAAAATTCACCATTTTTTATTTTATCTTCAAATACTTCTTCAGATACGAAGTAATAATCAATTCCTTCTTGTTCGCTTGTCCTTGGCAATCTAGTTGTCATTGACACTGAGTAAGCAAGATCATGATTTGGCATGTCAAATAAAGCTTTTCTAACTGAGCTTTTACCAACACCTGATGGTCCAGATATAACTATTAAAAGACCTCGTTCATTAAGTTTCATTGAACAACCTCCATTGCTTTTACTCTATTATATATTATAATAGCCTTGCAGACAAGAAAAAAAACAATAATAACGCTTTCAATGGCAAAATTAAGCCAAAATCACGATATTTTATTGTTTTTTTGACCTTTTGAAGTCTTTTTTATATCTTTATGATATAATTTATTTGGTGATTAAATGGCTTTTGATGGGTATTTCATCCAAAAAATGATTGAAGAAATTAAACCACAATTATTAAACAAAAGACTTGATAGAATCAATCAAAATGATGATTTTATCTCTTTTGTTTTTGGTAAAACTCCACTAGTTATAACTATTAGTGGTGCAAGTGGTCTTTTCTATATTAATAATGAAATTATTAGTGGAGGAGAGTCTAAGTTTTTAGCTACTCTTAGAAAACAAATTGGAAATTTTAAACTTACTAATATCAAACAACATGAAATGGACCGCGTTATTTATTTTACTTTTGAAGGAATCGATTTAATTAAAGGATTAGTTAAAAAAGAATTAGTTCTAGAAGCTTTTGGTAGAAACTTTAATATAATACTAACAGAAGATAATCGCATTATTGAAGCATACACCACAAAACATAATTTAGATGGTGATATGGTGATGCAAGGTGATCCTTATGAGGTTGATTTAGCAAACAAAGTTATTTTAGAATATGAAGGATTAAACTTACTTACTATAAAGGAAATAGTTGATAAATATCAAGGTGTATCACCACTTCTAGCATCACACCTTCAAACAAATAATTTATCTTTAGATAAAATTGATGTAGTCCCTACAAAAAATTTAGGGAACAATCAATTTTATTGGTTTGATTTATTTAATGATGATAATATCAAAAAATTTAAATCATTATCTGAGTTATTGCAAAGTTTAAGAGGAGTTAAAAAGTTAAATAAAAATCCATATCATAAATTTTTAAGAAACGAAATAACTAAAACTACTCGTAAAATTGACAATTTAGAAAATGATCTAAAAAACAATTTATCTAATATAAAACTAAAAGATGTTGCTGATTCTATTTATTCATCTGGACTTGATTTAACTAATTATTATTCTTCTTTTCAAGATCAAACATTAGATGTAGCCTTAACACTAAATGAAAATGCTCAAAAATTTTATGACATATATAAAAAAGCAAATGCAAGTATTTCTCATATTGAGATTGAAATTAAAAAAGCAACCAAGTTATTAGATACTTTAAAATCACTTCAAATTAGACTTGAAAATTTAGATTTAGAAGATGAAGAAGAGTTTGCAATCAATTTATCTAAATATGGTTATCAACTTAAAAAAAGACAAAAACCAAGATCTAATGAACAAAAAGTGATGACTATTAACTATTTAGGCGCAACTATTTATGTTGGAAGAAACTCAAGCCAAAATGAATATATTGTTACTAAAATAGCCAAAAATGATGATATGTGGCTCCATGTTAAAGGTGGCGCTGGTTCTCATGTTGTTATTAAAGGAGTTATAAATCCCCTAACAATAGAAAAAGCCGCACAATATGCAGCTTTTTACTCTATATATAAACATTCAAATGATATTCCAGTTGATTATACACTAGTAAGATATGTTACAAAAGTTAGAAAATCAAAAACTTTTAAAACAACTTATACTAATCAAAAAACAATTTTTATAAAAGCAATCGATCAAAATACATTAACTGACCATTAAATCAAACTCAGTTAGTAAGTAACCTTGCTCTTTCTTTCTTAAATCAACTACGGATATTAAAGTAATTACAGATATTCTACCTACAAACATAATAAATAGTAATATTATCTTAGACCACAGTGAAGCACTTGCAGTTAGTCCATTGGTGTAACCAACTGTACCAAAAGCTGATATAACTTCAAATGTAGTATCAAAGACATCATTATTTTCTACTATTGTTATTAAAAATATTGAAATAGATAATAAAATCATTGCCGTCAATAAAGCAACCATTGCTTTTTGGACGGTATTTTCTTTATATGCTCTGCTACCTATTTTTGTTTGTGGCCTGTTTAGTCCAAATCTTATAACTCCAGCAATTGCTAGTAAGGCAGTTGTAATACGAATTCCCCCACCAGCTGAGTTAGGTGATGCACCAATAAACATTAGCAGTATCATAAAAAACTGTGTTGAGCTTCGTAGTAGCATTGGGTTAGTTGTATTTAGAATGCTAAAGCCAGCACTTCTTGAAGATATTGATGTAAAGAATGAGGCAGTAATTGCGTTTCCAAAGCCAAGTCCTTTTAATACTCCGTTCATTTCAAGTAAATAAAATATTAATCCGCTAAAAATAAATAATCCTAAATGTGTCCAAAATAATACTTTTGCAACATATGAAAATTTATGTTCGTTCTTTTTGATTTTAGAAATGATTTTATCAATCATTTCACTAATTGGAATAAACCCAACCCCACCGATAAATATTAATAGCATTGCCCATAATATAATTATATATTGACCGTTTGTAAGTAAATCTCCAAATACAAACCCGCCAGTAAATATATCAAATCCAGCGTTCATAAATAGGGCTGTTGTAAGAAATACTGCTTGAAAGATTGATTCTCCTAAATTTAAATCACCTATTGAGTGATTAAAATAAAACATTATTGATAAAAATATTATCGAAACAAGTTGTATAGACATAATAGTTATAAAAACATGTTTCATGTTTCTAATAATTCCTTTTAAACTAAACAAGTTTTGTTCTTGTGCTAACATTGCTCTTTCACTAATACCAATTTTTCTACCACTAAAGATCCAAAAGTTAGCAATTAGCATATAAATACCAAGACCACCAACTTGCATAATTAAAATTAATATTATTTTCCCAACTACTGTAAATGTAGTAGTTAGTGGTACTGGTGTTAAACCAGTAGTTGACATGGCACTAACTGATACAAATAGTGAGTCTATAAAACTTAAGCTTCCTTCATGAGAAAAAGGAAGCCATAAAAGAAAGCCGCCAATAAATCCAAATATTAAATAAATAGTTAGGAATGTTCTTGGGTAGTTTTTAAAGAATATATTTTTAACTTTCTTTAACACATTGCTCATATTATACCTTCTTTTTTTATATGTTATATTTTATCATAATCTACATTTTTTAACAATCAAGCAAACTATTTGTAATTTATATAATTATACTATATAATGGAATTGAATAGAATTAGTATAAATAATAAAAGGAGAGATAATATGAAATATACATTACCAAAACTAAACTACAATTATGATGCGCTTGAGCCGTTTATTGATGCAAGAACAATGGAAATTCATCACACTAAACACCATCAAGCATATGTTAACAACTTAAATGCTGCTCTTGAAAAACATCCAGAGTTAAACTTATCACTAGAAGAAATGTTACATGATCCAAGTAAAATTCCTGCAGACATTCGTCAAGCAGTAATTAATAATGGTGGCGGACATTTCAATCACTCATTATTTTGGACTTTACTAAAAGTTAACAATGGTCGCACACCAAAAGGAGCGCTTCTTGAAGCAATCAATCGGGACTTTGGATCATTTGATGCATTCAAAGAAAAATTTGAAGCTGCAGCTAAAGGTCAATTCGGAAGCGGATGGGCTTGGCTATTAGTTGGAAACGATGGAAAGTTAAAAGTTGTAGGTTCTGCTAACCAAAATACACCTCTATCAGAAGGTCGTCCAATTTTAGCAATTGACGTATGGGAGCATGCTTACTACTTACAATATCAAAACCGTCGTCCTGATTATGTATCAGCATTCTGGCATGTTGTATGCTGGGGTATGGTTGAAAAACTATTTGAACAAAAATAACATAAAAGCCTCAAATTGAGGCTTTTTATTTATTCTAAATAAAAGAGCTGTAAAAATTGCAGCTCTTTTTAATTATCTATCTAATTGGCTCTGTTTCAATTACAGCGTAATCTCCATCTTCTCTTCTATAAACAACATTGGTTTTAGCTGTTTCTTTATCTAAGAAAATATAGAAATCATGGTCAGTTAATTCCATCGCCCTAATTGCTTCTTCCGAAGTCATTGGGCGTAATTCAATTTTTTTGTTTTTAACAAGTTGTGCAGCTAACACTTCTTTTTCAAGAGATTCAACGTCACGTCCGTTAGAATCGAATTGACCGAACTTAGTTTTGTCTAAGTGATTTTGCAATCTTTCACGGTGTCTATGAATTTGTCTAACTAATTTGTCAATTGATTTATCAATTGCAGCATAGATATCAAATTCTGGTGTTTCTGCTCTAATCACTAGTTCTTTTGCAAAGACTGTAATTTCGACCTTGTGATGGTCTTTATATACCTTGCAAAGTACTCGTACCCCCGAGATGTTTTCTTCGCCCAATAGTCTAATTACTTTTTTCATGCGTTTTTCAGCATAATCTGTAATTGCTTGACTTGGTACGAATCCGCCTTTTCCTAACACTTCAAAGTTCATAACGATACCTCCTTAACTGATAGTTATGACTAATAGGTCGCCCCATATTAAATTGTCTAAGATATGATATATTTCGTCGTCGATTTTATCAAAGTAAAATGTCGGAAGTTTTAATCTTAGTGCTTCTTGATAAAGTGGTTCTAATAAAAATTGATCGATTTCATAGTTAGAATCTATTTCATTATATTTAATAAAATAATGAATTATCTTGCCACTGTTAATAGGAATTATTTCATGATAATAACCATAAACTAATTCTTTTTGACATTTGTTACATAACAATTGATATCTTTTTTTAAAGATATTTTTAAATGTTGTTATTGGAACAATTTGTTCCATACATTTTAAACATTTCACTACTATCACCTATTTGATAGTAGTTTTAAGTTTATTTAATTACTTTTTATATTCTTCAATAATCTTATCGATTAAATGGTGTGGAACTTCTTCATAACGTAAGAATTCTCTTGTAAATGAGCCACTACCTTGTGTCATTGCTTTTAAGTCAATTGCATATTTAACAATTTCTGCTTCTGGAATTTCTGCATTAATAATTTGTTCACCAACTCCTTGGTCCATACCAAGTACACGGCCACGACGTTTATTAATATCTCCCATAACATCACCAACAAAGGCATCTTTAATTGTAACACTTACTTTCATAATTGGCTCTAAAATAGTTGCTCCTGCACCTTTTGCTACTGCATCTCTAAATGCTAGAGCTGCTGCTAATTTAAATGAAATCTCATTAGAGTCAACTGCGTGATATGATCCATCATATAATGTCGCTTTAACATGAACTACTGGGAATCCCGCTAAAGGTCCGCGTTCAAATGTTTCAACTAAGCCCTTTTCAACTGCTGGGTGATAGTTTTTAGGTACCGATCCACCGAAGATTTCTTCATGGAATTCAAATACTTCTTCACTTGGTTCAAATCTAATAAATACATGACCAAATTGTCCGGCTCCACCAGATTGTTTTCTATGTTTTCCTTCAGCTTCAACTTTATTTTTAATAGTTTCACGGTAGACAATTTTTTGATCTTCAATATCAACATCAACTTTAAACATTGTTTTCATCTTGTCTAAAATATAACCAAGATGTGTCATTCCTTGACCACCAACTAAAAGTTGTGCAGTTTCTTTATTACGTCTAATTTCAAATGTTGGATCTTCTAAGTTTAATCTGTTTAAGGCTCCAGAGATCTTATCTTCGTCTTGACGGTTCTTAGGTACAATTGCAATATAAATAACTGGTGTAACCAGTGGAACTGGTTCAAATAAAACTGGATTTCTTGGATCACTAATTGTATCTCCAGTTGATAAGTCTACTTTATTAACTGCAACAATATCTCCTGCGTGTGCTACATCAATTGATAGTTGTGTTTTACCACGTAAGGCAAATAGTGTTCCAACTTTTTTACTATCTCCAGTATTAGATACTAATACATCTTGACCTACTTTTAATGTTCCTGAGTTAATTTTAATTAAGTTAATAACTCCTAAAAATGGGTCAACCGATGTTTTAAAGACGTATGCTGAAAATGGTTCACTGTCTTTAGTTGCTCTAATAACTTCTTTATTATCTTTTGGATTAACACCTTTCATTGGTTTTAATGATTCAGGATTTGGAATATAGTTTGCCATCATATCAAGTAGTGTAATAATTCCAACATCTTTAGTTGCACTACCAATAGTAATTGGTGCAAGTTCACCATTAATTAGTGCAGTTTGCAAGCCATCAGAAATTTGTTGTCTTGAAATTTCTTCACCAGAAAAATAAAGTTCTAATAACTCTTCGCTTGTTGAAGCAACAGCTTCTAGAATAACTGTATTTAATTCTTCTGCTCTTGCTTTATTATCTGGATAAACTTCAACTTCTTTTCTTGCGCCTTGTTCGAAAGTATAACCTTTCATATCAACAACGTCTACAAAGCCTTCAAATTTATCTTCTTTACCAATTGGAATTGCAAATGGTACAGCTTCTTTACCTAATTTTTCTTCGATTTCCTTTAATAAATCATCAAATTTAACGTTTTCTTTGTCCATTTTGTTAATAAAAATAACAGTAGGAATACGTCTTTTTCTTACTTCTTTCCAAACTCTTTCAGTACCAACTTGAACACCACTTGTTGCATCAATAATAATGATAGCTCCTTTAACAACTGATAATGCTTGGTTTAATTCACCAACAAATTCATCATTTCCTGGTGTATCTAAAAAGTTTAATTTTAAACCATTGTATTCAACTGGAATAACTGAAGTTGATAAACTTGATAATCTGTTTTGTTCTTCTGGTAAGAAATCAGATACAGTTGTCTTTTTTTCAACTTCTCCTTTTTTAGGAATGGTTTTTGATACATACAATAGCGATTCTGCTAATGTAGTCTTGCCTGATCCTTGGTGTCCAAGGATGACAATATTACGAATGTTTTTCGATTGATAATCTTTCATGTAATATCTTGCATGCTTACTTAGTTATTTTTTAATTAATTTTAAGCATGCGCTCCTTTCTAGTAATGTTATAATTGTATAAAAACGTTTACACTTATATATTAAATTATAACATATTTGATATTATTATGTAATAATTTTCCATTAAAACACATAAAAAAAGCCAAGATGTTATCTTGGCTCATAAATATTAGATATTTTAGATGCTCTTTTTAGTAAGCTCTTGCAAATAAAATAGTAACATTACTATCTTTTCCAGTCACTGGACATACTTTGGTAATTAAGTTTTCTTCTGATATTACTCTAGCTGTAGCACCTGTGTCTTCTTTAACTTTGTCTTCAGCTTCTTCACCATGAACACTCATTTTTACATAGCCACCTAATTCTAAAAATTCTTTAAATTCATCATAAGTTTTAGCAACTCTAATATTTGAATTTAAATGATCAAGTGCTTTTTCATACATTTCTTGGTGAACTTCGTTAATTACTTTAACTAATGTTTTTTCTAAGTCTTCAAACTTAACTGTAATTTTTTCTCTTGTATTACGTTTAGCAAGTACTACTACGCCATTTTCAATGTCACGTGGTCCAAATTCTAATCTAACTGGAACACCTTTCATTTCATATTCACTAAACTTCCAGCCTGGACGACGAGTTGAGTTATCAATTTTATATCTTAGATTAGTTTTCTTTAATACTTCTTCAATTTTTGGAAGATGATTAATAACTTCTTCTCTTTGATTTTGAATTGGAATAGCAACAACTTGAATTGGTGCTAGATGTGGTGGAAGTACTAATCCTTCATCATCACCATGAACCATAATAACAGCTCCAATTAATCTAGTTGTTACTCCCCATGATGTTTGGTAAACTGGTTTTTCTTGATTGTTTTCATCTTGGAAAACAATGTTAAATGCTTTAGCAAAGTCATTACCAAAGTAATGAGAAGTTCCTGATTGTAATGCTTTACCGTCTTGCATTAATGCTTCAATAGTATATGTGTTTACTGCACCAGCAAACTTTTCTTTTTCAGTTTTTTGACCTGTAATAAATGGAATTGCAAGTAGTTCTTTTCCTAAATTGTCATAAATATTTAGCATTTGAAGTGTTTCAGATATTGCTTCTTCAGATGTAGCATGAGCGGTATGACCTTCTTGCCATAAAAATTCCTTACCTCTTAAAAATGGTCTAGTTGTTTTTTCCCATCTTACAACACTACACCACTGGTTATATAGTTTTGGTAAATCACGGTGTGAATTAATTATTTTAGCATAATGTTCAGCAAATAATACTTCTGATGTTGGTCTTACAATTAATCTTTCTGCTAAGTTATCATTACCGGTAGTTGTAATAATTGCTGTTTCTGGTGCAAAACCGTCAATATGATCTTTTTCTTTTTGAAATAAAGACTCAGGAATTACAAGTGGTAAATAGACATTTTCATGTCCAGTTTCTTTAAACTTATTATTTAAATAAGCTTGAATTTGCTCCCAAATGGCATAGCCGTATGGGCGATAAATAATAAACCCTTGAACTGATGAATAGTCCATTAACTCCGCTTTTAAGCAGACATCAGTATACCACTGTGCAAAATCTTGATCTTTTGATGTAATTGATTGTACTAATTTTTGTTTACTCATTGTTTTCACCTACTAATATTGTTTTATCATCAACAAAGTCGATTAGTCTATCTTTGTATAGTGCACCAAGTGCTCTTTTAAAAGCATTTTTACTCATATTAAATAATTGTCTAATCTCTTCTGGTGATGAATTACTTTTTAAATTCATTTCTTTTCTTCTTTTTAAATAATTTAATATTTCTTCAGCATCATTTAATCTTTGGTCTTCTTTTTTTAAGATTAATTGTCCTGAATAAAACTCTTCATGTTTAAAGTTAATCGTAACACTTACTTCTTGGCCAATACGGTATTCTTTTCTTAAGTGTAAGTAATCAACGAATATTTGAGTCAACCCATCAGTAACTAATGTTAGTCCAGTTGGACCAATATTAACTACTCTTGCCAAAGTCTTTTGGCCTGGTTCAAATGGCTCTAACTCTAAGTTATAATTTTTGTTAAATTCAGCAGTTAACCTATTTTTTACTACTAATGATACATATACTTTATCGCCATTTTTAGGCCACTGACTAGTTAAGTTAGGTAAGTTGTCTTTTGATAATAATAAATCTTTATTTATTCCATTATTTAAAAAGACTCCTAAGTCATGGTTAACTCCAACAACTTCTAACCAATTAGATTCATCTTTTGAAATAATTGGTTCATATAAAGTGGCAGCTAAACGATTTTTATTATCATAAAATAAAAATGCATTAACTGTCATTCCGTCATGAAGTTTTTGATAGTTGGTTTCATTATTATGTAAAAAGACTTCTTCTTGGTTTTTTGTTACTAACATATAACCAATATCAGTCTTTCTTAATACTTTTAGTTTTTGTTTTTCTCCTGGTTTTAACATCTTATCACCAATCCTTATTTTAACACATTTTCATTAACTTTCATACTGTTTTTATAGTCTATAAAAGCAAAAGTAAGAATCGCTAATCCAGCTCCCAGTAAAAACCAGTATTTATAATTATTAATATCTTTTGTTAAGTAGCCACCAAATAAAACTAATATTGTAGTATAAATTGATCTAATACTACTCATAACTGTAGTTGCAAATGTAACATTAAACGGGGCTACTAATTTAGTAATCATTACCATCATCATATAAATTGAAAAACTAATTGGAATACTTCTTAGCATTGTAACTGCAACAATTACTTCAATTGGAATAGATGTATATTGAGATAGTGCGTAAATACCAAATCTAATAACAAGTGATAATATCATTACTAAGTATAAATAAAAATTAGGAATTTTTTTACCAACTCTACTTAAAATTAATAATATCACTAACTCAAAAGCCATAAAACCAGCCATTAAATAACCATACTCGGCTTCTCCAAAACCATATAAGTCTTTTAAAAAGACTGGCAAGTATGTATCAAAAACAAACATAGTAGATAATGTTAGGGTTACGACCATAACATAAGCCCAATACTTTTTATTTTTCATAAGTAATTTTGGTTGAGCTTTTTGCTCAAGCAACATATCTTTATCTAAATCAAGTGGCTTAATCCATGTAATTAGTAATGATGTTAAAGTAAATAAACTTGCTCCAATTATAAATGCTAATTTGTATGAATATGCAGCAATCATACCGGAAAACAATACTGTTACCATATATGCAAATGATCCAAATAGTCTAATTTTAGAATATTCATAGTTTTCAAGTCTTGCATATGTAACAAGTATTGAATCTAGTAATATATAAATTGGTTGCCCAACGACACCAATAATAAAGACTATTAAAACTATTAACCATATATTAGTACCGATGTGAACCAGTAATACGGCAGCGATTGCTTCAATAATTGAAAGTATTCTTACAAAGTGTCTATTTGAGTTAATATTTTTAGATAATGTTGACCAAATTGGGTTAATAAATATCGCAACTAATGGTAAAATCATCATAATTAATCCAATTTGTGAATTATCTAGACCAATATGACTAAAATATAAAGCTAAAAAGGGGTATATAAAGGCATCCCCTGCGTATCTAATGAATATGGCTAGTTGATATTTTATAGTCTCTAATTTCATACTTTAATCACATATCAATTATAGCCTATTTAACAAAAAAAGGGTGAAAAATCACCCTTTATGCTAATTGTTCATTTAATTCTTTGTATCTTTCTAGTAATAACTCTTCTACGAATAATACAAAAGGTTCAATATTCTTTTCTACTTTGAATGTTTCTAGAACCTTAATGTATCTTTCTTTTAGGTCTTTGCACATGCTTACTGGGATATATCCAGCTTTCATTAGAAAATAGTTCATTACAAGTCTAGCTAATCTTCCGTTAGCATCTAAAAATGGATGAACTTTAGCTAGTTCTGCATGAGCAAATACTGCTTTTTCTAAACTTTCACCTTCATATTGGCTTAAGGTATAGAAATATCTTTTCATGCGATCATAAACTTTAATATAATCAGGTGGTTGATGGGTAGCCCCAGGAATACGGATATTAACATTACGATAATTTCCACCATTTAAAATACCATCGGTTAAGATCTCATGGATATCTTTAATTCCATCTTCACTCATTTCAACATTGTCTTTAACCATTTGATAAACATGGTTAATTGCTTTATAGTGATTAACAACTTCTTTTACATCTCTTTCACTGTAGTGGGGAATGCTCTCACCATCAATAACTTTTTTAACATCTTCTAGTTTAACTTTATTAGTTCCTTGAATTGATAAAGCGTCATGTGTGTAGTGAATTTTGAAACTCTCCTGAAGTTGCTCAAACTTTTTGTGATCTTTTAAACCTTTTAGATTGGTTAAGTAGTCTTGTCTTTCTAACTCTAAAATATTGTGATTCATAATAACCAACTCCCCTTCTTTTACTAAATTATAACATATTATTAAGCCGTTTCCAATAAATTCTTAAAAATATGTTATTTTTATTTATTATGGATAAAAAACTTTTTTATCACCTAAGGAAATCAATTTTTATATTTTTATATGAATTTATAACTATTGAGAATAATTATTATCTATGATAAAATTAACTTTTGAAAGAGATGTATATTATGAAAGAAAGAAATCAATTAATTATTTTTACAACTTTATTTATTTTTCTTAATGCGATCGGCACTTTTTTCTATTCACTTCAAGAATTAAACAACTATATTATTACCTTTGCATATTCACCATTTGAGGTGATTTTTTCAAGTTTAGGAAATGTAATAATATTATCGCTTATTTCATTAATCATCTTTTTATTTTTTAAAAAAGCTAAATCAAGAATGACCGCAATGACTATACTAAGTTTAATATTTAGTTTAATTGGTTTAAGTTTATGGGTTTATACAAGATTTTATCAATCGCCATTTTTATCAAGAGATTTAACTTTTGCTAAAAATGCTGAAAATGAAATGGCATTTTCTTTTGTTTATCTTATTCCTTCGTTTTTATTTGTATCATGGCGAATTGTACTGTTTATTAATTTCTTTGTTTTATTAATTGTTCAAATTACTTTTACAAGAATTAATAAAAAAAGAGCACGTAATAATATATATGGTAGAATGTCAAAATCAAAAGGTTGGCTTCAAAAGCCTCTACCACTTCTTGTGGGAATAATATTATTAAGTGCTTTAAGTTTTGGTCATATTAAATTTGGATATAACTATGTTAAATCCAAATGGAAATTAAACCATGAAAGTTCATTATACGGTATTCAAGCAACTGGCTTATATAACTTTTATTTGTATAATATCTTAGGATTTTCTTGGACTGAACAAGAAGACAGCGTCAAAGCTGTCGCAAGCGATATGGAAAGATATGATAAAAACGTTGCATCATATACTAACTTCTTTGGCGAAACTTATAGTAATAGACTTTCATTAGACGATGCTTCTACTGTCATTTTAAGTCCAAGCTTAGGTGAAGTTGACAGCTTGCATGGTATTTTTAAAGATAAAAATGTTGTCTATATTCAACTTGAGACATTTAATTCATATTTAGTTGATGGAACATCAAGTTTAATTGAAAGTCTTAACTTAATGCCAAATT
>JAAYNT010000044.1 GCA_012520715.1 Acholeplasmataceae bacterium | reverse complement strand
TTTTATATGAAGTTTCAAGTAAATACCAAATTGTTTTTAAAAATTCATTTTGATTTGGTAGTGTTGCTAAAAAAATCATTGTCTTGTAATAGCTGCGTTCATTATCTGTTCACGCGTTTCTTGACTAATAGTAGCTAAGATAGAGTCAACTCTTTGTTTTAAATCAGTATTAATTAAAGTCATTCCAATACTAACAATAACTAATTTAGTATCAACTTTAAAACCAGTGTCTTCTTGAAATCTAATATAAGTTAAATCATCATGTTTTAAAATCATACTCTCAGCCACTGGTAACTCAGCAATAACTAAATCAGTTGTTTTATTTCTAACTGCTTGTAGTAGCATTGAATAGTCTTCTAGTGATGTTTGAACTTTAGTTCCCGGTAGTTGATCAACTAATGTTTCATAAATAGTACCTTGCTGAGCAACTACTCTAGCGCCATTAAAATCATTTAAAGTTTTACCTTCTCCATTAAAACTAGAATCTTTTCTTAAAACTAAAACTGGCTCAGCACGGTAGTATTCACTAGAAAACAAAATTGTTTTCTCACGATCTGGTGTTGGAGTCATTCCAGCTAGTAGAAGATCAATTTGGCCTGATTTTAAAGCTGATGGTAGACCATCCCAACCGATTGCTTTAATAACTAGTTTTTTCCCAAGACCCTCAGCAATTAACTTAGCAATTTGAATATCATAACCATCAGCAAAGTCATTTCTAGAATGAATTGGATGAGTAAATTCTGATTGGGTATTAGTTGACCAGTTATACGGTGCATAATCAGCTTCCATTCCAATAACGATTGTGTCGTTATTATCAAAATCATATGGTCTTTCAGACGCACATGCGGTTAGTATAATTGGTAATACTAACAAACTTAATAAAATAAATAATTTGCGCATTATAACGCTCCTTTCTGTTAATAAAAAAAGCATCGCGGAGGATGCTAATTAACAGATAAGTTAGTCCTAGCCCCTCTACATTTAATGTAGGAGTGTTATAAGTATTTCCTATAACCCCATAGTTATTTAACGCCTTAAATAACTATTCGGCGATGACTGCCTTTCATACTCTTCATAGTTTGCCAACTCCAAGTATTACTAATCTACATCGCTACCTCTAATGATTGCAATTTTTATTTATGTATATGATAACACGGTAAAATAGATATTGCAATAATTATACTTGTTATTGTGAGGTTTATTTATATTAAATATTAGTATTATTTACAATCTTTTTTAAAATATTTAAGAAAAGTATAAAAAGGGCTTGCAATAGAAAACGTTTTCAAGTATAATGTAATTGATAAATCGAAACGTTTCGATAGATTAAAGGAGGATATAAATCTATGAAAAGAGTTTTATTATTAGTAATGGTATTATTTTCAGCACTTGCACTAATTGCTTGTAATGGTGGAACTAAAGATGAAGTTAAACCAGTTATTAGTGTACCAGCGGCTGAGGTAACGATTAGTGTTGGAGATACATTCAATCCAAAATTAAACGTTACAGCTACGGATGATGTTGATGGTGACTTAACATCTAAGATCGTTATTACAGGTACAGTTGACACTACTAAACCAGGTGTTTATGAAATTACATACTCAGTTAAAGATGCTGCCGGTAATGAAGGAACTAGAACTGTTAAAGTTACAGTTGAAGCTCCAGCAGTTGGAGTAGGACTTGCAAATTTAATTAACGGTGATTTTGCTGACGGATTAGAAGGCTGGGACAATTGGGTTAATGAAGGTCAAGGATCTGCAGCGGAATTTACAATTGAAGATGGAAAAGCAGTTGTTAATATTACTGCACAAGAAACAGGCGCAGAAAACAACTGGTGGGATGTTCAATTCAAACAAAATACAATTAATTTCAAAGCTCTTGAATCATTTACATTAAAATTTACAGTAAGTGCAGAACATGATCGTTATATGATGTTAAACTTACAAGGGGGCGGGGCAGCTAAAAAATCAATTGATTCAGAGTTAGTTAAAATTACGACAGAACCACAAGAATTTTCATTTGATTTCTTTAATGCTCAAAATGTAGAAAATGGCGAATTACAATTTGCATTTGGATCATTCCATAAAGTTGACGGAGTTCCTGAAGCACAACACGTTGTACTTGGGAAAGTTTATTTCCATAAAGTAGAAGTTGTTGAAGGACCAGAACTTGTAAACCAACCTCCAGTTATTGAAGGTAGAGATGTTGTTATTGAAGTTGGTCAAGAATTTTTAGTTAATAGTGGTATTACAGTAAGAGATGATAGAGATTCATTAAATCTTAGCGATCTTACAGTGGAAGCACTAGGAGCTGAATTAGATGTAAATACAGCTGGTATTTATGAATACAAATATTCTGTTAAAGACTCTGAAGGTCTAGAAGGAACACTAACAAGAAAGATTCATGTTGGTTCATTTAACCTTCCACCATTTGAAAATTGGACTAAATGGCATGCAGATTCGGCAGCACAAACAGTTGAAACTACTGAAACAACGGCAACAATTGACATTGAAACATTAGGTGGAAATCCATGGGAAAACCAATTTAAAGCTGAAGGCTTATTAGCTTTAAAAGGTAAATATCAAATTAAGTTTATTGCTAAATCAAGTGTGGCAAGAACTATTATTTTCGCCTTAGAGAGTAACTTTGGTGTTGATGTTGAAAGAAATTGGCACAGAGTTGAGTTAACAACTGAAGATCAAGAATTCACATTTGAAATTGAACTTGGTGCAGATGCTACTGCAGCGGGAAGTTTCCAATTTTTCCTTGGCGACGCGTCAACAACAAATAATGATGATGGAGATTTTACAGACGGAACATATGTCCCATCTATTATTACAATCTCTAATTTCACAGTAACTAAAGTTACTGAATAAAGATACATTTAATTAAGGCGCATGAGCCTCATGCGCCTTTTTTAATAACATTATGAGAAAAGGCAGGATAACAAATGAATAAAATAATTACCGAAATTGAAAAAAGAGGAGTTAAGTTTTTTCTTGATCACACTAACTTAGATGAAAGTACCACTGGATATGGTCTTACAATGGATGATACATCAAAGCCAACGATTGCAACTGTGGCTGGATCTGGTTTTATGCTGGCTAGTTTAATTATTGGCGATAAAAAAGGATACCTAGGAAAAGATGTTGCAGTAGATATTGCTAGAAAAACACTTAAAAACTTTTATTATAATATTGACCATTATGAAGGCTTTTTTATCCATTTTGCAAATTTTACTGATGGTAGTCGTCATCGAAAATGTGAATATTCTACAATTGATACAGTCATATTTTTATGCGGTGCCATCGCAGTTGATAGTTACTTTAAAGATAGTATTATCTCCGAGTACTTTCAAAAAATAATAAATAGAATTAGATTTGATAAGTTTGTTTTCAATCGTAACGGCAAACCAACATTTTACATGTCATATAATCCTGATAAAGACGGACAATATGTTGAAGGAGAGCCGGGTTTTATTCATCACTGGGGTATATTTGCAGAACAACTCCCAATGTATGTAATATATGCTGGATTAGGCTTTGATAAGGCGTTAGATGTTTATAATAGTTTTGATAGAGTCTTTGGTGAATATAAAGATTTTGGTTATTATTATACACCAGGAAATGCACTTTTTGTTTATCAATACCCACTTTGTTTTCTAGATCTTGAAAACATCAAAGATAATGATGGTATTAATTGGCATCAAAATGCCCAAGTGGCAGTTAGAGCACACCAACAATTATCAATTGATCTAATGGATAAATATAAATCTTTTAACAAATTTGCATATGGTTTTACTGCTGGTAAAACTAAAGGTGGATACCGTGTTCACCGTGGACTTCCAAATACTAAAAATAAATATGATACCGATGGTACAGTTCATCCAAACGCAGTTGTTGGATCACTAACACTAGATAACGAGATCGCACTTGCGGGTATTAATTATTTATATAATATACCAAACCTTTTTGGTAAATACGGCTTTGTTGAAGGATTCAACAAAGACTTAGATTGGATTTCTAGCGGTTATTTATCAATTGATAAGGGATTAGAATTGTTAATGGCTAATGCTTATTTATCTAATGATATAAGAAAAGCTTTTATGTCTCATAATATTATTAAAAAAGGAATGAAGATATTAAAATGGAAGTAATCTATCAGATATATCCATTAAGTTTTCTTGATACTAATGGTGATGGTATTGGTGATATTAATGGAGTTATTAAAAAATTGCCATACTTAAAAGAATTAGGAGTTAGCTATATTTGGCTAACACCAATTTTTAAATCACCAATGAAAGATAATGGATATGATATTAGCGATTATTACCAAATAAATGAAATGTTTGGTAGCAAAGATGATTTAATAAATTTAATAAATAAAGCAAAAAAACATAACATAAATATTATGTTAGATTTAGTATTAAACCATACTAGCAATAAGCACGTATGGTTTAAAGAAGCTATCAAAAATAAAAATAGTAAATATCACGATTATTATGTGTGGAGTAACAAACTTCCAAAGATTCAATCATTTTTTGGTGGGTCAGCTTGGGAATATGTCGAAAGTTTGGATAAATACTACTTACATTTATTTGCAAAAGAACAACCAGACTTAAATTGGCATAATTCTAATGTTAGACAAGAACTATATAAAATGATTAATTATTATATTAATTTAGGTATTAAAGGATTTAGATTAGATGTTTTAGATTTAGTTGGTAAAGTTGTAACTGATAAAGGAATAGATTTCCATAAACATTTAGACGAATATTTATTAGAACTATACGAAGAATGCTTTAAAGATAAAGGTATCTTAACTGTTGGTGAGATGAACTTACCACTTGAAAAAGCTCATCAATTAAGTAGTGATAAAATACTTTCGATGGTTTTTCAATTTGATCATGTTGCTTTAGATGAAGTTAAAGGTAAAGGAAAATGGGAGTTAAAAGAACTGGATTTAAATGATTTAACAGATACATTTGAAAAAGTTCAATTAAAGTATGAAGATAGTGGCATACCAGCACTCTTTTGGTCAAATCATGATCAACCAAGAGCATTGGGCAGATATTTGAATTTAGAATATAGATACTACGCCCAAACTATGTTACAGACATTATTATACTTGCAAAAAGGTAACGTCTTTATTTATCAAGGAGAAGAATTTGGAATGTCTGGTCTTGGTAAAGTAGAAATCGATAAATATAAAGATATCGAAGCAATCAATTACTACAATGAAGCTATATTAACTAAAGACAAAGATACAGTACTAAGAAGTTTAGAAGTAAAAGCAAGAGATCACTCAAGAACCCCAATGCAATGGGATAATTCAATTAACGCAGGTTTTACAAAAGGTAAACCTTGGTTAATGACAAATCCTAACTACACTTATGTGAATGCAAGCACTGATATTAAAAGTGAAAACTCAATTTATATGTATTTGAAAAAACTATTACAAATTAAAAAAAATAACCAAACTTTAATAAAAGGTAAATATAAAAGGATTGAACTAGGTCCTAATATATATTCTTATGAAAGAATATTAGACGATAAGTATTTAATAATATGTAATTTTACAGATGCTAATATTAATATAAACTTGCCAAAAGGCAAGATTATTATTAGTAACTATCAACATAAAACTAATAAATTAAGGCCTTATGAAGCTTTATTAATGAAAAGAGATGATTAAATGGCAACTATTAAAGACGTAGCAAAACTAGCAGGTGTCTCAATCTCTACTGCATCGCTAGCAATAAATGATTTACCAAATGTTAGCGAGGCAACTAAAAAAAGAGTATTAGATGCAGCAGAACAGTTAGGTTATCATCCTAACTTAAGTGCAAGAACACTAAAAACAAATAAAACCGGTAGTATCGGTGTCTTTATTTATGGTTTTGGTGGACCAATATTTTCAGACCTACTTGAAACTATACATAATGAACTTATGAAAGAAGGACTAAACTTGATCGTTTCAACTGGACAAAGCTCCACTCAACTACTTAGAAATAAACAAGTAGATGCCGCAATAATATTTGATACCAAAATTAAAGATGAAGATATTATCTTTTTTGCAAAAACAAAACCAGTAGTCGTACTTGATAGACACTTAAAACATCCTAATGTTTATTCTTCGGTCGTTAAAAATGAAGAATTGGTTTATACATTAATAAAAGAAATGATTAAAAAAGGTTATAAAAAATTCTCATTTGTAAGTGGACCAGAAAGAACAAAAGACAATCAAGATCGTTATAAAGGATTTTTAAAAGCTTTAGACGAAGTTGGATTAGTGCCACATTTATTATTTAATGGCAATTTTACAATTGAAGGTGGTTACAGAGAAGGCGAAAAAATCGCTAAACTAGATGAAAAACCTGACTTTGTATATTGTGCAAACGATGAGATGGCAGTTGGATTAATTAGAGCATTAAAAGATAATAAAGTATATATCCCAACAAATATCGCAGTCGCGGGATTTGATGGTATATATTTAGGTGATTATATTACACCAAAACTAACTACAATTGAAGTTGATTATTTACAGTGGGGAGTATATATTTCTCAAAAAATTATATTACTCCTAAAAGGACACGAGGTCGATCAAGTTAAACCTCCAGAAGGCAAGATTATATATAAAAAGAGTACATGAAAAAAACAAAATTTAACTTAGACAACTTAACAATTAAAGAAAAAGCCGGACAATTAGTACAAATTGCACCATTTTTCTTCATTAAAGACTTAAAAAATGAAGTGTATGGTTCTTTTGTTGATTTAAAATTAACAGAAGAAGAAATATTTTTAACTGGATCAGTTTTAGGTATTGGTGGTCCAGAAGAGAAAAAAGCTGTTCAAAAAGCATATTTATCTAGATCTAGACACCAAATACCACTAATATTTATGGCTGATGTTATTCATGGATGTAAAACTATATATCCAGTCCCACTAGCTCAAGCTTGTTCGTTTAATCCGAATTTAGTTAAAAAAGCAGCCAAAATGGCTGCAAGAGAAGCCCTAGCTTACGGAATCGATTTAACATTTTCACCAATGAGTGATTTAGTAAGAGATCCAAGATGGGGTAGAGTAGTTGAATCATTTGGTGAAGATCCATACTTAAACTATGTATTTTCAAAAGCAACAGCCAAAGGTTATGATAGTGAAGGACTACTTTCTTGTACTAAGCACTTTGCTGCTTATGGTTTAAGTGAAGCGGGAAGAGATTATAATACAGTTGATTTATCAAGACTTAGTTTACTTAACTACTTTATTAATGGGCATCAAGGTGCCTTAGATAGTGGAAGTAGTTTAGTTATGACAGCTTTTAATACGTTTGAATATATTCCGGCAACTATTAATAAATATTTACTACAAGACGTTTTAAAAGACTATATGGGATATAAAGACGCAGTAGTAATTGCTGATTATGATTCTTTACTGCAAACTAAAGCTCATGGTGTCAGCAAAAATGATTATGACGCTAGCGTTAAAGGAATTAATGCTGGTTTAGAAATAGAAATGGCATCATCTAGTTATCTAAGATGCTTACCTAGTGCTGTAGATAATAAAGATGTATCAATAAACACCATTGATAATGCAGTTAATAAAGTATTAAAATTAAAAGAAAAAGCGGGCATCTTTAATAACCCATATCGTGGTTCAAGAGAGGAGCTTGATAAACTTGCATTATCAAAAGAACATAAAGAAATTAGTTATAATTTAGCTGTGGAATCAGCTGTATTACTTAAAAATAAACAAAACATATTGCCACTAAGTAAAGATTTAAAAGTTTCACTGATTGGTAATTATGCATCATCTAAACGGATGTTAGGTCCGTGGAGTTGGCACGGGAACCCAGAAGACAACACAAGTCTAAAAAGCCTTATTAAGCCTTTTTATACTACTGATAGTGAAAATTATTTAGATGTTGACACCAATGAAGTTAAAAAGACTGATGTTATTATACTTGCAATTGGGGAGCATGACCGTGAATCAGGTGAGGCTCATAGTAAAACTGATATTAGACTATCAAGAGAACAAGTTGATTTAATCAAATACTTAAAACAACTTGAAATACCAATTGTTTTAACACTATTTAGTGGTAGACCAATTGTATTAAGTGAAATCATTGATGATGTTGATGCTTTAATGTCAGTATTTTTCCTTGGCACTATGGCATCAGAAGCAATTTATGATTTGTTATATGGGATTAAAAATCCATCAGGAAAACTAGCAATGACTTTCCCTCGTAGTGTTGGACAAATACCAATTTATTATAATCATTTAAATACGGGTAGACCATTTTTAGATGACGATAACCCTTATACATCACTATACTTAGATATGCCAAACACACCTTTATATGATTTTGGGATTGGTCTTAGTTATTCAAAGTTTGAAATAGATGCAACTATTTCAAACCTAGAATTTACAAAAGAGACATTACCAACAATATCAGTTAATGTCAAAAACATCTCGGATGTTCCTGGTCATGAAACAATACTTTTATATGTTAAAGATGTGGTAGCTGAAATATCAAGGCCAGTTAAAGAGTTAAAACAATTTGAAAAAATCTACCTACAACCTGATGAAGAAATGATTGTTGACTTTAAACTAGGTTTAGATGATCTTTCATATGTTCATCCTAACTATCAAAAGTATGCTGATCCAGGCGAGTTTGAAGTGATAGTAGCTAACAAGGTATTTAAAATTAACTTTAAGGAGGATAAGTAAAATGGTAATAAAAAATAAACTAAAAACTTATCAAATTGGCGATAAGTTAAAAATAGATATTTTAGAATCTGGAGATATATTTAAAATATATCATCAAGATACTCTAATAAATCAATTATATGGCAACTTAATTGATGGAATGATATCAAATATTTACTTAAGAAATATTGATACTAACGAATCAAGTCCTTTAATTGGTTTAAAAAGTAATGCTAAAGCATATTTACTTAAAGATCAAGTATTGTACGAAGGTAATACTTTAGGTGTTAATTATGAAGTGTTATTATCAGCAAAAGATTTAGTATTTACTTATCAAGTAAGACTTGAAGGTAGTGGCAACTTTGATTTGTTTTTCACTCAAGACATTGGATTAAATCGTGAAGGAACAGTACTAAATAACGAAGCATATAATGCTCAGTACTTAGATCACAAAATATTTAATACAAATAAAGGCTTTATTACTTTATCAAGAGAAAATCAAGGACATCCAAACTTATTGCAAATTGGTTCAAATACTAACATTGTTAGTTATTCAACCGATATGTTACAGTTTTACGGACTTGATTATAAAGAGTCAAAAGTAATTAAGGGCTTAATGACTAAACAACTAGAAAATAGGAACTTACAATATGAAATACCACTAATAGCTCTTAAGACTGAAGAGTTTAAATTAGGAGTAAAAGAAATATCTTTTTATGGTAAATTAGTTACTGATTTTGAAGGGTTAAGAGATAAACCTTTTGACCATAAAGTTAAAAAAATAAATAAAAATGAGGTAGTAAAAGAATTAAAAATTAATAAAGCTTTAATCGGAAGTGAAATAGTTGGACTTACTACTAATCACCCTTCAACTAATAAATCATTTATAGAACGTGACCAAGGTGGTAATTTACTTTCTTTCTTTGACGGTAATAAACATGTTGTTATGAAAGAAAAAGAAGTCCTAACCGAAAGAACTCATGGTCATTTGACTATTTCTGGAGAAATCTTAGATGCTGGAAACACAATGGCTACTACTAATTTCATGAACGGAGTATTTGGAAGTAGAATCGTACTTGGGAATACTAATTTTCACCGTTTAAACGGTGATATTAGAAACCAATTAGGTCTACTAACCACACCGGGAATTAGAATTTATATTAAAGATAAAAAATGGCACCTATTAGGCATGCCAAGTTACTATGAGTTAACAGCAAATACAACTAAATGGGTATACGTCTTAGAAAATGATGAATTAACTATAACAAGTACTTCAAGTTTAGATGAGTTTGCACAAAACTTAACGTTTAAATCTAAAAATAATATTAAATACGACATCTTAGTTACAAACCAACTAACAGTTGGTCAAAACGAGTATGTTGCAAAAATTGAATTAGAAAAATCTAAAGATGAAGTAGTAATTAAATTTGTAGATAATCAATTAGTAAATGATAACTATCCAAATTTAAAATACAAAATTAAATCAAGCGATGTTACATTTAAAACTGATGAAGTATTTTTCGGCTCTGAAAAGGGACACGGATTACTAGTAATGGAGTATCAACAAAAAGATGAAATAAGTATCGATATTTTAGGTACATTAGACGAATTTACTAAAAAAGATATAAATTGGCAAGAAGAAGTAATAAAATATGAAAAGTTTTATCAAAATTTAATAAACTTTAAAATATTAAGCGATGATGATATATCAGCTAAATTTAATAAAACGCTATATTGGTATACTCATAGTGCCCTAATTCATTACTCTAGTCCGCACGGACTTGAGCAAACTGGCGGAGCCGCCTGGGGAACTAGAGATATCTTACAAGGACCACTTGAGTTATTTACATCATTAGGTCGTTATGATATTGCTAGATCAATTTTACTTAAAGTTTACTCTAGACAATTCATTGAAACATATGACTGGCCACAATGGTTTATGTATGATAAATATTCATACATTCAAGCTCATGATTCTCATGGTGATATTATTGTGTGGCCAATAAAAGCACTGGCTGATTATTTAAAAATAACTAATGATCTTTCAATATTGGATGAAAAACTAACATACTTTTCAATTAAAAAAAATCAATTTGTTGAAGGTGAAAGTTTATTAAACCATGTTAAAAATCAAATAAACGCAATAATTAACAGTTCAGTAGAAGGTACAAGTTTAGCAGCTTATGGTGGTGGAGATTGGAATGATACATTACAACCTAAAAATCAAATGCTAACAAAGAAAATGGCATCATCTTGGACGGTCAGTTTAATTTATGAAGGAATGAGTCTTTTATCAACGTTTATAAAAGAAAAAGACAAAGATCTTTGTAAAAAGATTAACCACTATTTAGAGAACTTAAAAGAAGATTATTATAAATATATTGTAATTGATGGTAAACCTGCTGGATTTGTTGTCTTTGATGATAGTGGTCCAAGGCCACTACTGCATCCAAATGATAAACAATCAGGAATCTCATATCGTTTATTATCATACCAAAGACCAATTATTGCAGGGCTTTTAACACTAGATGAGGCAACAAGCAACCATAAATTAATTAATAAACATTTAAAATTCCCAGACGGTCTTAGATTAATGAATGAGCCTGTAAAATATCAAGGTGGAATTAAAACATATTTCCAAAGAGCTGAAACAGCTTCAAACTTTGGACGTGAAGTAGGTATTTTATATGTTCATGCGCATATTAGACACTTAGAAATGTTAGCCAAGTTAGGCTACAAAGATCAATTACTTGAAGAATTTTTACAAATTAATCCAATTGGAATTAGAGATGTTGTGAAAAATGCTAACATTAGACAATCTAACTTATATTTCTCATCAAGTGATGCTAATTTCTATGATAGATATGAAGCCCAAGAAAACTTTGAACTACTTCGAAAAGGTAAAGTTAAAGTTAAATCTGGTTGGAGATTATATTCAAGTGGACCAGGTATTTATATTAATCAATTAATTACCAACTATTTTGGTATTAAAGTAATTAATAAAAACTTATATTTAGATCCTGTTCACAATTTAGATAATGTTACGGTAGAGTTTAAATTTGATAATAAATTAATTAATGTTACTTACTATCAAAACTCTAAATCAGATAAAGTAGTATTAAATAATAATGAAATTAAGATAGCAAGACTTAATAACAAATACCGAAATGGAGCTATTTTAATAGATTTAGAATTGTTAAAAGATACTAACGATATTAAAGTATATTTAAGTTAATATGAAAACATACGAATATAATAAATTTAATAATTTAGATGCATACTTAAAAGATTCTAATACCGCCCTTATATATTTTCATGGGGGCGGATTAGAAGCTGGAAGTAGTAAAGAATTTAAAATTTTGGCAGAAGAACTTAATAAAGTAGGGGTAGATGTTTATCTTCCAAACTACCGTCTTTATCCTGATGCTAAATATCCTGAATTTATTCTAGATGCAGCTGATGCTGTAAGTTTTGCTGTAAATCATAAAAAATATGAAAGCATATATATTGGTGGAACTTCAGCTGGATCATATCTTGCGATGATGTTATATTTTGATAAAAGATATTTAGAAAAACACAATATCAATTCCGAAGATATTACCGGTTATATCTTTGATGCTGGCCAGCCTACTGTTCATTTTCATGTCTTAAGGGAAGCGGGACATGATACAAGACAAATAGTAGTAGATGAAAGAGCTCCGCTTTACTATATTAATAAAGAAGTAAACTCAGATGTTAAATTTTTAGTATTTTATGCTGAGTTTGATTTAAATACTAGAAAAGAAGAAACCGAATTACTACATAAAGTGATGTTAAACTTTGGATATAATCCAAAAAATTTAGACTTTAATTTGATGCCAGGTATGAAGCATTGCCAGTATACACATACTAAAATATTTATTGATAAAGTTATAAACTTTATAATAAATGATAAAAGAAATGCTTAATATCTTAATTTATTGCATTAATATGTGAATTATGTCTTGAAAGTGAAACCGTTTTCAAGTATAATAGAATTAGAATTGTCGAAACGTTTCGATAGAAAGAGAGGACTTTATGAAAAAAATATTTTTAGCGATCTTTTTAGCCACCTTAGCAATCGGCTTAGCAGCCTGTGGCAACGGTGGTGGAAAAAAAGAAAACAAGATAACATATGCAGCATGGAACTTAGGTAATCCACAAGATTACAATATTGAAAGAAGAATGATCAATGAGTTTATGGTTCAAAATCCAGGAGTTGAAGTTGAAGTGATTGAAAGACCAAAAATTGTTGATAAAGAAGGAAACGAAAGTGACGTTGGCTGGAATGAGTTCTTTGCCAGTAGAGCAGCAATCGATGATATGCCAGATGTCTTTTTAGTTAGTTCAGTTATCGAAGTTGTATCAAACGGTTGGATTGAAGATGTTAAAGACTTAGCCGAAGCCGATCCTGACTTTTTGAAAGTTCCTGAAAACATTAGAGATTCAGGAAGATTAGGAAAAGGTTTATACGGACTGCCAAGTGGAATGTTCTACTTTGGCTACTTTATTAACAGAACTGTTATTAATAGTACTGGTAGTGGAGCCGTAATCCCAGAGTATGGTATTACTTTTGATGAATTATTAGTAGCAGCTGAGAAAAACTCAAAACCAGCAACACTTGGTGGTGATGGTATTAGTGGTATTCAAGGAGTCTCGGAAATCTTTTCATGGTTACCAGCCCAGTTAGATGAAACACTTGGTTGGTATACATACAATGAAGAAGGATATCATCTAGATAGTGAAGCATTTAGAGTTGCGATGGCTGAAACTCAAAAATAT
This sequence comes from Acholeplasmataceae bacterium, assembly GCA_012520715.1. GTDB lineage: Bacteria > Bacillota_I > Bacilli_A > Acholeplasmatales > Acholeplasmataceae > DUQW01. The sequence goes on along the minus strand of JAAYNT010000044.1, from coordinate 14,578 downwards.
TTTGGTCCTAATAAAAACCAATATTCTGGATATGTTCATGAAACTCAAGAAAACACTGAAGATTTATATGGATCTGGCGATGCGTTTGCAAATGGTAAGCAATCAATTAGATTTGAAGGTTCATTTAATATTAGAGGTTGGGTAGGTGGAACATCAGATCCAGAACACAACTTATATGGACATGATGTTGACTTTATTGGTACACCATCAGTTATGGTTAACGATAAAAAAGTTCACCGTATCCCAACAATTATCGACTACATCGGAGTTGGTAAAGGAACTAAAAATAAAGAACTATCTTACAAATTTGCTAAATGGATGGGCTTTGGAGTAGACGGATATAAGAAGAGATTAGAAATCGCTAAAAACAATCCAGAAGCAGGTGCTGTCAACTTTGCACCACTAATAAAAGATCAAACTTTAATTGATACATATTTTGAATTATATCCAACAATGACTGAGTTTAGAAAAATTGTTGAAACACATGATGATTTTATTGTTGAATCACTTCATAAAATCGTTCCTGGATATGTTAATAGCCGCTGGGATGGTAGATATAATGCAGACATGTCAATTGCAAATGCACTTGATGCAATTAGAAATGGTGAATTAAGTTTAGCAGATGCATTAGAAGCTGGTCTAAACCGAGTTATTAACGAAGAATATCAAAAAGCAAAAACTGAATTAGATAAAATATTAAATAAATAATAAAAGAGAGGTAATAAAATGAAAAAGATCTGGTTATTAATTTACGTTATGTTATTAGCAGGCTTGATTAGTTTATCAAGCATGAATTTTGACGCACGAAGTATTAATAACCAGAACACTTTCGTTTTATCTGAAACCTTGGAAGGTGAAGATACACCATATAGTAAAATATTAGCTAAATGGCAAACTGAGGGAATTAATGACGATGTAGTTTTTAACGCTTCAGTTTCACATTTAGACTTTTTTGATCCTACAACGTATACTGACAATGAAAAAGGGTTAGTAGTAGTCTTAGATGATTTAAGTAATCAAGCATCATTTGAAATAGACGTAGTAGAAGCGGGACTTTATCAAATTGATTTTGAATATAAAGCAATGACCGATTCAGTAAGAAATATTGAAGTTCAAATATTAATTAATGATGAAGTGCAATATCAAGAAAGTAAATCAATAATTGTTCCAACTTATTACGTAAATGATAAAGAAATGAAATTAGATAGATACAGTAATGACATTATGCCGGTTGCTAAAAGAAGTGATGTTTGGTCAACATTTTCTTTGCAAGATACACAAAGACTAGCAGATGATGTTTTATTATTTAAATTAAACAAAGGAATTAATAACATTACAATTGATCGTAAAAATGGTGAATTATTACTATCAAAAGTAACAATTAAAAACAAAGAAGTTCCACTAACTTACGATGAATACTTAAAAGCTCACTTAGGCACAGTCCAAAATGAGCGTTTTATGCTTGAAGCTGAACAACCACTATACAGAAATTCACTTTCAATTAGATATGGGACAGATAGAGATTCCTTAGTGACCCCGTTTTCAGTTAACAAACAACGATTAAATATCGTTAATGGTGTTAACTTTCAAACAGGTGGTCAAGGATTATACTATGAAGTGGAAGTTGAAAATGAAGGCTATTATTACTTAACAATTAAATCAAAACAAGCCAAACAATTTCATACTAGTTTTAGAAGAGTTAGTATAAATGATAAAGTACCGTTTGAAGAAGCTAACTTAGTTAGATTTAATTATCAAAAGAAATGGGCTAACATTATACTTGCAAATGATAATGGCGAAGCCTTTAAGTTTTACTTACAAAAAGGAATTAATAAAATCGGTATTGAAGTAAATGTATCTCCGTTTAGACAAATTTATGAAAATTTACACACTGTTATGACTGGTGTTAATGATATTAGTTTAGATATAAAAAAAATATCCGGTAGCACACTTGATAAAGATAGGGAGTGGGATATATTAAGTTATTTACCTAATGTTCAAAATGAGTTAAAACACTACGTTAAATTGTTAAAAGATTCTCATGAAGTATATTCAACTATTAATAAAACTAACAAAGTTAATGAAATAGTTTCAGGTATTAAACAAAGTTATGAAACATTAGAAAAATTAGCAAACAAGCCTAATGATTTACCTAAAAACTTAAATAAACTTTCAACTGATTCAAACTCAGTAACCGCGACAATGGGTTTAATTATTCCAATGATTATTGAATCCCCACTTACTATGGACAAATTATACATTCACGGTGATGTTAAATTGCCGCGGGCGAATTCAAATTTCTTCGAGTCATTTTGGTTAGGAATTAGAAGATTTTTCTTAACATTTTTTACTAATGAATATAAACCAACTAAAAATAGCGATACTTTAGAAGTATGGGTTAATAGATCACGTCAATACGTAAACGTCATGCAAGAAATGGCAGATGCCCAGTTTACTCCAGAAACAGGAATTGAAGTAAATATTTCTTTAATGCCTGATGAAAGTAAATTAATAATGGCAGCTTCAGCTGGCTCACAGCCAGATCTAGCCTTAGGTGTGGCTGGGTGGAGACCGTATGATTTTGCATTAAGAAATGCAGTTTATGATCTTAAAAACTTTGATAATTTCAAAGAAGTATCAAAAAGATTTTATCCAGGCGCTTTTTTACAACTAGTTTATGAAGACGGAGTTTATGGTATACCTGAAACTCAAAACTTTAACTTACTATTTTACAGAGAAGATATTATGAATAAGCTAAATATTGATATTCCAGACACTTGGGATGATGTATTAGCGATTCTTCCAGAGCTACAAAGATATGGACTTAATTTCTTTGCACCACTTTCAACAACGGGTGCTTTTAAAGGCTTTGTTCAAACAATGCCATTTATTAAACAACACAATGGTCATATTTATGCAGCAGATGCAATGAGTACAACTATCGACTCAGAAGAAGTTATAAAAGCAATGACTTTAATGTCTGAGTTATATACTATTTACTCACTTCCACTAGAAGTAGGATCTTTTTACAATAGTTTTAGATACGGTGATATTCCAATTGGAATAGGTGATTTTGGAATGTATATAAGATTGTTACACGCAGCACCTGAAATTGCAGGTCTTTGGAAGATTTCAGTTATTCCAGGTATTAAAGGAGAAGACGGAGTTGTTAACCGCTCGTTTGATGGGGCATCAACTAGCGGTATGATATTCACTAATTCTAATAAGAAAAAAGAAGCTTGGCAGTTTTTAGACTGGTGGACAAAAGAAGATACACAACTGATGTATTCTAATAACTTAATAACTTCAATGGGACCTGAGTATATGTGGAACACATCAAATATTAACGCATTTAAAAACTCATCTTGGGATGAGCTTGATAAAGAAGTATTCTTAGAACAATGGAAATGGGTTAATGATACTGAAAAAACACCAGCCGCATATATGCTAGAGCGTGAGTTATCAAACGCTTGGAATAAAATTGTCTTTAATAGCATGAATGTTAGAACTGCGATTGAAGATGCAGTTGTAATAATTGATAAAGAAATTATTAGAAAAATGAAAGAGTTTGAGTATATCGATCAGCACGGGAAAATTATTAAACCATATAAGATTCCATCAAAAGAAACGATTGAGGAGATATTATGGAAGTAAGACAAATAGAACCGAAAGTTTCTAAGTTTGACAGTTTCAAACTAAAAATTAAAAAGTTTTTTGACAATCGGGGTGAAGGTATGCTTGGCACACTTTTTGTGTCGCCATATATGATTGCCTTTTTTGTCTTTATAGTTATTCCAGTATTAATGGGTATTATTTTATCATTTACTGCATTTAACTTAATTGAAACACCTAAATATACGGGATTTAATAACTTCATTCACTTATTAACTGCTGATGAGAAGTTTATGCAAAAAGTTATACCAAATACGATCGTGTTTGCTTTTTTTACTGGACCAATTGGTTATGGTCTTGCTTTCTTGCTTGCTTGGTTACTTGCTCAAGTACCAAGAAGGTCAAGAACTATACTAGCCCTTGCTATTTACTCACCATCAATGACAGCAGGAGTGGCAATGGGTGTGATGTGGAAAATTATTTTCTCGGGAGACAGATCAGGATACTTAAATGCAATCTTACTTAGATTTAATATTATTTCATCACCCGTCCAGTGGCTTACTAACCCACAATATTTAATGCCAATTATGATTATTGTTACAATTTGGGGTAGTATGGGAATTGGATTTTTAGCGATGCTAGCAGGGGTATTAAACATTAACCCTGAACTATATGAAGCAGCTTATGTTGATGGAATGAAAAATAAATTTCAAGAAATTATTTATATTACCATTCCATCAATGAAACCACAAATGTTATTTGGGGCTGTAATGAGTATTGTTGGAACATTTAATGCCGGAGCAATAGGGGTAACACTCTCCGGGACTAACCCGACCCCGCAAGACGCGGGGCAACTAATCGTAACTCACATTGATGATTACGGTTTTAATATGTGGGAAATGGGCTATGCTGCAGCGATATCTGTTGTTTTATTAATTATGGTTTTTGCAATGGGTAGACTTGCAAGAAGACTATTTGCAGAAAGGGATTAATTATGGCAAGCTTTAGCGGAACAAAAATAAATCCATCAAAACTACATATATCTCAGTGGAAGTTTTTTGCTATTTTAATACCAGTAGCATTATTTATGGTGCTTCCAATTGTTTATATTTTTAATCATGCCTTTAAACCATTAGAAGAATTATTCTTATGGCCTCCAAGGTTTTTTGTGTCTAACCCAACATTTAATAACTTTGCTGAATTATTTGCTCAAACATCAACAACCGGCATTCCAATGAGTAGATATTTATTTAATAGTATTGTTATTACAGCTATTTTAGTATCACTTTCAATTGTAATTTCAACAGTAGCAGGATATGCTTTATCAAAATTAAAATTTAAAGTTAAAAAACCATTACTATTTTTAAACAATATTTCTTTAATGTTTGTTGGTTCAAGTGTTGTTATTCCAAGATATTTAATAATAGAAAGACTAGGATTAATTGATAATTTCTTAGTTTATATCTTACCAGCAATCGCAGTACCAGTTGGATTATTTCTAGTAAAACAATTTATTGACCAAATACCAGATGACTTACTAGATGCAGCAAGAGTAGATGGTGCCAATGATTTAAGAATATACTGGTCAATAGTGATGCCACTAATTAGACCAGCAATTGCTACTATTGCGATTGTTACATTCCAAGCAGCTTGGAATGATGCAAGTATTTCAGCAACTTATATTAATGATGAATCACTTAAAAACTTTGCATTTTACATGTCAACACTAACAAGTTCAACTAATACAGTTGGCGGCCAGGGAATGGCTGCAGCAGCTTCTTTAATAATGTTCATACCTAACTTAGTAATATTTATTTTCCTACAACGTAATGTAATGAACACAATGTCTCATTCTGGAATTAAGTAGGTGATAGTATGAAAAGAATAATTACATTTTTATTAATCTTAATACTAACTGCACTATTAATACCAGCAAGAGTTAATGTAGCAGCTGATAGTCAAACATCAGCTCCTTATGATACTTATACCGTTGGACCTAACGGTAAAATTATTAAAACTCAAACTGCTTATGAACCAGCAGGAATTATTAATGTCGGTTTAAGTGGACCAGAAGACTTTTACTTAAAAGATGATATTATTTATATCGCTGATACTGGTAATAAAAGAATAGTTAAATACTACTTAGATGGTACAAGCGAAGTAATAATTGATAATTTATCTCAACCAACAGGAGTTCATGTTGATGAAAACGACTTTATTTATGTTGCAGACAAGGGAGCAAGAACCGTTAATAAATACACTAGGGATGGTGAGTTAGTCCAAACATTTGGACGTCCAACAGAGTTAATATTTGGTAACTCACCATATGTTCCAATTAAAGTAACAACCGGACCAAAAGGAATTATTTATGTTGTAGGAGAAGGCTCAACTGCCGGATTAATTCAACTTTCATATAATGGTGAGTTCCAAGGATTTTTTGCAACTAATGCCACTTCAATGTCATTTATTCAAAGAGTTGCTAATTTCTTTAATGTCTCATCAACGAGTAATATTCCAATTTCACCAAGTAATGTGGCAATTGATGAAAAAGGTTCAATTTATACTGTAAGTAATACAGCTGATGGTAAATTAAAGAAATTTAATGTTGCCTCAGAAACAATATTGAAAATAAATAATAAAGATAACTTCAATTCACTTCATATTAATGAGTTTAATAATATTTATGCCTTATCTAATGAGGGAGATGTTAAAGAATATGACTCATATGGCAATATGATTTTTAGTTTTGGTGGACTTGATACTGGAACTAAAAGATTAGGACTATTTATTACACCAGTTGATCTTACAACTGACTCAAGTAATAATATTTATGTTTTAGATAAAGGATTAAATCAAATTCAAATATTCCAAAAAAGTGAATTTGCTGGCTTAGTCCATGACGGACTAAGAAGCTTTAGAGATGGTATATATGATATTGAAAAATGGGAAGAAGTATTAAGAATGAATACGATGTTTTCTGTTGCTAATAGTGCAATTGCAAGAGCTGAGTTTAGAAACTTAAACTATAATGAAGCCCTTCATTACTATAAGATTGCTGGTGATAAGAGTGGTTATAGTGAAGCTTACTGGCAAATTAGATATGATTTCTTGCAACAAAACATGTTATATATACTAATTGGTATTATTGCGTTTATAGTTTTAGCATTTGGAATTAAAGTAATTAATAAAAGAACTGAGTTATTTATTGCAGTTCATAATTTTAATGATAATGTAAAAAATATTCGCATTGTATCAGAACTTAGATTGCTATTTCAGATGTTTAAACATCCAATTGATACATATCATGATGTTAAAAGATATAAAAAATCATCCAACAAAGCAGCTTCTATATTGTATGTAGTGTTTGTTGTTGTGATGATAGCAAAAGTATACTTAGAAGCATTCTTATTTAACAACAACAATTTAGAAACATTTAGTTTATTTAGAGAATTACTTATTATTATAGGATTAATATTATTATTTGTTGTTTCTAACTATTTAATAAGTAGCTTATTAAGCGGAGAAGGATTTTTAAAAGACATTTATCGCTCAACTGCTTACGCACTTGCTCCGATGATTGTTTTTACACCGTTTATTATCTTACTTTCTCACGGCTTAACTTATAATGAGATCTTTATATATAATGCTGCAGTATATATTATGTATATATGGACTGCTATTAATTTAATAATTATGATTAAAGAAATTCATAATTACACTTTAAAAGAATTGATAGTAAATATTTTACTTACTTTCTTTATGATGATCATTATTGTCGTAGTTTTAGTACTTATTTATTTACTTGCTAATCAATTATATGAGTATGTAATTAGTATTATTAAAGAGGTGATTAATTATGTATACATTTAAAAAAGTATTAATCTTCTTTATGGCAATGCTATTTACAACTCTACCTTTAACAACTAACCACATAAGAAAAGATAATGTAGAAGTACAAAATTTAATTGCCCCGCAACATAGCTCGCTTATTTCAAATCGCTACACTCAAGTTGAAGAAGATTTAAGAGTAGCTAAAAATGATTATATTGATTTAGATGGCTATGAGATGCTAGGTACAATTGGCAATTTATCACTTTATGTTTTAAGTGATGACTTATCATTTAGACTTGTTAATAATAAAACAGGTTATTTATGGGGTAGTAATTTTAACTTTGATTATTTACAAGAAGGATCAGAATTAGCGGATGAGGGAGACTTAGGAGCTAATCTGCTTTGGCAAAATAGATTTGACTCACCAGCAGTAGTTAATTACTATCAAAAGACAAATATTAGAGAAGAATATTTGTTTGAAAATAATTTATCAAGAAAAACATTTACTAAAATTAATGAAACAAATAAAATAGGATTTAAGTCAAAACTTACTTTCCATTTATCAAAAGTTAGTTTTGAAATGCTTGTATATATTGACGAAGAAGGACTTCACTTTGAAGTACCATTTGATTCAATTACAGAAGGCGAAGTACTTTTATTAGCTGGAATAAAATTATATCCGTTTTTTGGCGCCGCCAAGCGAAATAGAATTCCAGGCTATACATTTGTACCAGACGGAATTGGGGCGTTAATTCGTTTTGATGATAAACGAAACAAAGAAGTATATAATAAACGTTTTTACGGCCCAGATCTAGGACTTAACTTAACTTCAAGTGAAGAGTATTTAAACTTAAATACCTTTGGAGTAGTCCAAGGCATTAATCAAAATGCCTATCTTTCAGTAATTAAGTCTGGAGCAAGCCATGCTAACTTAACGGTTTCCCCGTCACAAACTGGAACTGATTTTAATTATACTTACGTAACGTATGAATATCGTAAGGATTATATTCAATACTTAAATCAATCTAAAACTAGTAGTATTATTCAAGTTCAAAAAAACAAAAATGAATTTAATATTAAACAATCTTATTACTTTTTAAACGGAGCTGATGCCAACTACGTTGGTATGGCTAATAAGTATAAAGAGTTATTAATAAATGATGAAAGGCTTATTAAAACTAATCATAATGATATGCCAATTCACTTTGATGTTTTAATGAGTGAATCAAAAAGAGCATTTATTGGTAGAACCGTATTTTCAATGACAACAGTTAGCGAGTTAGAAGAAATAGTAAAAAGATTAAATGATGAAAATATTACTAACTTAAATTTAACACTTAAAGGTTGGCAAAGTGGAGGATACTCCTACACTGAGCCAAAATACCAAAGTGTAGAATCGAAAATAGGTGGCAAAAATCAATTAAAAGAGTTTGTAGAGTCAAATAGTAATGTCTATTTAGAGATGGACTACTTTAAAGTTAGTACCAAAGGCTCTAACTACCAACAAGGCGATGTTAGTCAAAGTATTGGTAGACAACTAATTACTGATGAAGAAAATTACTTCCTAAGACCTGATATCTCACTTAAAAAATATGAGAGTAACTTAAAGAAAGTAAAAGACTTATATGATGGTATTCATCTAGCATCGACTTATTATTTATACAGTGATTTTGCAACTAAGAAAAACCGCGAACAACAAATTGAAATAATAAAAGAATTTATGACAAAAACTGATAAAACATCAGTTTCAAGACCATTTGATTACTTGCTAGGAGCAAGTAGAATAACTGATTTGCAACTTTATTCCTCTCAACAAAATCGTTTTAGTGATACAGTGCCATTTTTAGCAATTGTATTAAGTGGATATAAAGATGCATTCGGTAGAAATTCAAACTTCTTTGCTAATACTTCAAATGAGTTATTAAGATTAGTTGATTATCATGTTTATCCATCATTTTATATAACTAATGAATCTAGTTATTATTTACTTAATACATCTAGTGAAAATATTTATACATCTAGATATTTAGACTGGGAAGCTGAAATTATTAGACAATATAACTTTGTTAATAATGCCTTAAAGCATGTTTTAAATGCCAGCATTATTAACAGGGAGATATTAAAACCAGGCTTTGTTAAAGTAACATATTCTAATAATGTTACTATCTACATTAACTACTCAGAACATACATATACTGACGGTGATGTAGAAGTAAGCCCAGTTAGTTATGAGGTGATATCATGAAGTTAAATAATCGACAACGTGAAAACCTTTATGGTTATTTATTCATTGGAATATGGATTATTGGATTTACATGGTTAACACTTTATCCACTAATAATGAGTTTAATTTATTCAATGAATAAAGTAACAATTACAGTGGCGGATGGAATTGTTTTAAACAATGTTAAATTCCAAAACTTCATTGATGTTTTCTCTACTGATTTTGATTTTGTCAACGAACTAACTAAGTTTATTGGAGAGATTTTCTTATTTGTTCCAATTATTATCATTATTTCAATAATGGTATCATTACTTTTAAATCAAAAGATTAAATTAAGAGGAATATTTAGATCATTTTTCTTCTTACCAGTTATTATTGCATCAGGACCAATGATTAATGAGTTATTAAAACAAGGTGCCGGAACTATTCCAATGTTAGAAAATCCTGAAATAGCTGAAACACTATCTCAATTACCTCGGTTTTTAAGAGATCCAATATCATCACTGTTTTCACAAATGATTATGGTTTTATGGTTTTCAGGAGTTCAAATTGTCTTATTCTTAGCAGCATTACAAAAACTTGACTCATCAATTTATGAAGCAGCATCTATTGATGGTGCAAGTCCATGGGAGATGTTTTGGAAGATTACACTTCCAGCACTAAAACCAATGGTCTTAGTGTCATCGATTTATTCAATTGTCTTTTTAGCAACATTTTCTAATAATAAAGTTATTACATATATTCAATCAAAGATGTTTGATATTACTAAAGGTTATGGATATTCAAGTGCTCTTGCTTGGATATATTTTGTGGTAGTTGCAATATTACTTGCATTTGTATACTTACTATTCAAACCTAAGAAAGAGGAGAAAGCCAAATGAATGCCCGCATACAAAAAGTAAAGAAAATATTTTTAGGGATGAAGTTTACTGACGGACTTTTATTTAAGATTATTGTTTACTCACTTTTAATAATCTTAGCGTTTGTCTTTGTATATCCTCTTTTATACATGCTAAGTATCTCACTTCAATCATTAGATGACTTGCTTAACCCAATGGTTAACCAAGTCCCTACTAAGCTATATTTCAAAAACTTCCAAGATGCTTTTAGAGTATTAGACTACATGCCTACACTTGGTAAAAGTGTATATATTATTTTAATACCAGCCTTACTTCAAACAATTATTGCATCACTTGTAGGTTATGGTTTTGCAAGATTTGAATTTAGAGGAAAAAGATTTTGGATGATGTTAGTAATTCTTACTTATATTATCCCACCGCAAGTAACGATGATTCCTAAATATGTATTATTTCATAATATGGGGTTTTTAGGAAATGCGCTTTCGATTATTATTCCAGCATCATTTGGGCAAGGGCTTAATAGTGCGATATTTATTTTAATTTTCTACCAATTTTTCCGACAAATACCTAAATCACTTGATGAAGCTGCCCAAATGGATGGTGCAAGTCCTTTGTATATTTATTTTAGAATTTCAATTCCACTTTCAATACCAAGTATTGTAACATCGTTTTTATTTTCATTTGTTTGGTATTGGAATGAGACATATATATCATCTTTATTCTTAGATAAAAATAATCGAACACTGCAAGTAATGTTACAAAACTTTGTTTCTGAATATAAATCAGTAATGGGCGGTGAAGCGGGTCAAGATGTAGCTAACGAAGCTGTTAGAATGGCAGCAACCATTTTAATTATCCTACCAATGTTATTAGTATATTTAGTACTTCAAAAATCATTTATTGAAGGAATTGATAGGGCAGGTATTACAGGTGAATAAAAAATATATAATATTAATTTTAATAATGTTGTTTTTTACAACCTTAGTCGGTTGTAATAATAACTCTGATCCGGGAAAAGTAGATACCAAGAGTGAAGCTTTGTTATATAATGAAGCAAATAATACATTTTTATACTTCATGGAAACAACTAACTTTGATGAAAATAGTATTGGCTATGGTATGGCAAGAGATAGATATCCAAACTCACCATCATTATCTAGTATTGCTGCTACGGGTTTTATGTTAGCTTCCCTTCCTTATGGTGTTGAAAATAATTTAATTTCATTTGATGAAGCTAAACATAAAGCTACTAAAACACTAAATACACTAGTTGAGATGGAACATACCTCAGGTTTTTACTATCATTTTGTTAATATGAAAACAACAAACCGTTCACCAGGATCAGAAGTATCAATAATTGATACCGGTTTATTATTAGCTGGTGCAATTGTTGCAGCTGAGTACTTCAAAGGAGAAGTAAAAAATCAGATGCAAGTAATATATGATCGTATTAATTGGGATTTTTATATTAATAAAACTAGAAATATGTTTTATATGGGTTATCAACCAGAAAAAGGTTTTTCTGGTGCGTGGGATCATGTTAGTGAGCAATTACTTTTATATGTTCTAGCAGCAGGGTCTAGTACATATCCAACAGGTAATTCACTTTATCGCACCGTAAAATCAATTGCTAATTCAAATTATAAAGGAGCTTACCGCTCAACTAACTATGAAACTGATACTTATATTTATAGTTATAATGGTTCACTTTTCCAACATCAATTTTCTCATGCATTTATTGATTTTAGAAATATAGTCGACAAAGATAATACTAATTGGCATGAAAATGCAAGACAAGCAACCCTTGCTAATTACTATTATACTAAAGATAATAAAGAAAAATATAAGGCATACGAAAAAGCTTGGGGCTTATCAGCAAGTGATCATCCGAAAGGATATTTAGCATTTGGAGCTGAGCTTGCTAAAAATTCAACTCATAATGGAACAATCGCTCCATATGCTTCAATAGCAAGCGTAAATTATACAAAAGAGTTAACTTTTGAAGCTCTTAAATATTTTGATACGCTAGAAGAATTAAAAGGAGATTACGGTTATAAAGATGCTTTTAACTTAGGACCGGTTGATCCTAACTATAATCCTATTATTGATGCTGTTACACCATGGTATGCCAATGATTATATCGGTATTGATAAAGGAATTACACTTTTAATGATTGCTAACTATCAAAGTGATTTGATTTGGAATTTATTTATGAAAAATGAAAATGTTAAAAGAGGGTTAGAAATATTAGAGTTTAAAAAATCATAAAACCTAAATGTTTTAAAAAGGACGATTATTATAAAATCGTCTTTTTTTTAATGTAAGGTCGTATTAATATTAAAAATAATATATGATAATAGCATATAAGATATATATGCAACTTAGAGATTAATTTTTGCAACATACTTAAACTTACTTTACAAAGTAATAGAAAGGATTTAGAATAAGGTCGGATAGAAATGATTAAACTTGTTTTAAATTTAGAAAAAGCAAATAGGTTAGATTCTAAACTCCAAGAAGAACATCAAGTAGATCTTACTACTAGACAAATGGGAGAAGATGAGATGTTGTTTATCATTCCTTCGGAATATGAACAAGTGTTCTTAAGAGTTTTAAATGAAGTCTTGGAACAAGAACTACCGCTTTGGTTTAATACTTACTACGGTAATAGAAAGGTCTATCCTTCTGATTTGTTGTACTTTGAGGTGCAAAGTGGAATCACAGTTTTTGTAAATGAATTTTACAAAGAAACTGCGATACTATACACACTTGCCGAATTAGAAGAGATGTTGGGTGATTTATGGTTTGAAAGAATTAATAAATCACAAATCGTAAACCTTAAAAAGATTACTTATATTAGACCACTGCTAAACTCTAAGATTGAGCTAACCTTAACAGGAGACATTAAACTCGAAGTTAATCGTTCCTATTTAAGGGCTTTTAAGAAAGCCTTAAATGAAAAAGGAGGAGTTTAATATGTTAGCACTTTACATTGTTTTAGGAATTATTACTCTAGCACTTGGATTAATCTTAACTATGAGATTAATTTGGAATGTTAGACTAAGAAGATTTCAAAAGAAAAACGGGATTCCATTTTCTAGGGAATCAAAAGTTGCATTCGGATCTAATATTGCAGGCTTAAACTTATTATTGTTAGTTGGTATACTAACAATATTTGGTGGCATTTCTTCAATTAAAAATCAATCAAACATTACTTTTAAAGAATATACTGAAGGAAATGTGACGTATACGAATGCAAAGCAGTTTACCAGTAATGAGGAATTTGAAAAAATTGTTTCAAACATTAGAAAAACTGAATACACACACCGAGGTGAAGTTAAAGGTCAACCGGGTGCCGATAAAGATGCAACCCCACCAGGAAATGAACCAGGCAGAAATGGTGATGAGACTAGCTCATCTGATACTTATGAACAAGTCTTAGGAATATCTGAAGCAGATATTGCTAAGGTATCAAAAAGTGGAGATGCGTTATTTTACGCACCAACTTATGGACAAAGCGTCTACAAAATTAGACTAGGTCTTTATGGTGAGCACTTAGGTGAATATGAACGCAAGATATTTAATGATGTGATGATTACTGAGATGATCTTACATGAGAAATATCTAATTGTATTTGGTAGAACTTATCCTAGTTTAGAAAAAGATTTAGAAGGTAGAGATAGACCAGCTGAATTATATGCATCAATTGGTCGTTATTGGGACTTTTATAAATCAGTTTATCTAGTATTTGAAGTTGACACATTTAAAGAAGTAGTAAGAGGAGAAGTTGAAGGTAGTTTAATTGAAACTAGATTAGTTAGTGATGTTTTATATATGTTATCAAGAAGACATATTGAGTTTGATGATCGAAACAGACCAGTGAACTTACCAGATTTTAAAGACATTTACTACTTTAGTGGCGATTTTGCAACTACAGGACTGACAATGTTAACATCATTTAATCTTGATACATTAGAATCTAAAAAATTAGGTTTTGTTGGTGGAAATCAATCATTTTTCATGGGACACAACTATATTATTTTAGTTTCTT
>JAAYNT010000043.1 GCA_012520715.1 Acholeplasmataceae bacterium | reverse complement strand
TTGAAAACAGACATCTCTAAATTCAACTGAGCCAGAAAATGTAATTTTCTTATCATCATCTAATGTAGCAACCATCTTATCTTCAACTTTTTCTATTAAAATTGGGTTTTCAGGATCTTTAATTGATTGCTCAGTGTCAAGAACTTCTCTAATTCTTCTTGCTGATACTAGTGCTCTTGGCACCATAACAAACATAAATGACATCATCATAAATGCCATAATAACACGAGTTGCATAAATATTAAGTGAAATTAATGACTCATAACCAAATTCATTTATATTAACATACTTAGTTGCTCCTAAGTATAAAATTAATACTCCTATTAATCCTAGTACTACTGACATAAATGGCCATGTCATAACCATAAATGCGTTAATAAAACGACCTATTTTATAAAAGTCTTTATTAACTTTGTCAATTTTTTCATGTTGTAACTCGTCACCACCAAAAGCTCTAATTACTTTAGTACCACTTAGTGTTTCTCTTGTTACTAAGTTAATTTGATCGGTAATTTGTTGCATGACATTAAACTTAGGAACTGATACTACAAAAATAAGTGTTAGTAGTAATAATAGTGAAATAATTCCAACAGCTATAACAATTGATAGTGGTGCATGAGTTTGAATTGCAAAAATAATACCTCCAACCGCTAACACTGGTTGTAGTATTAACATTCTTAGTGACATATTAGTCACTTGTTGTAATTGCTGGATATCTTGAGTACTTCTTGTAATTAGTGAAGAGATTGTAAAACTATTTAATTCTTCTATTGAAAACTCATTTACTTTTTCATAAACAGCAATTCTTAAATCATATCCAAATGATGTTGATGTTCTAGCTTCAAAGTAAGAACTTAATATAACAGCAGCTGTTCCAACAATAGTAATAGCTAACATAATAAGTGCATACTTCCACATGACAGTAGTATTTCCGGCATCAATACCATCTCTGATGAAATTTCCTAATAAGCTTGGTAGTAGTAACTCTGTTACACCTCTAACGATTGTTAGAAATGTAATAATTACTACAAACCAAAGATACGGTTTTAAATATTTAGATATTAGTTTCAAGTTATATCTCCTTCTTCAAGTAATTTATTTGTTTTGTGATATTTTTTTTAGTCTCATTATCGCATACTAATAAGATTTTACTTAGTTGATCATATTTTAACTTATAGTAATCTTTAGCATTTTTATTAAGTCTTAATTTAGGTCCTAAGAAGATATCTTCTTCTGATAAGTTTTCATTTCCTGGTTTTACTTTAATAATAATATAGTAAAACTTATCAAAAGTAATATGTTCTTCTGTAATAATATATCCATTTTCCATTAAGTATTTTCTTAATACTTCATGTTTATCATTTGGTTGTAAGATATATTCACACTTAGGAGCCCTATTTAAAATATCAATAATTGTATATACGCCCATTCCACTAATGATTGCAATATCAAATTTTTCATTTATTTTATCAAAACCGTCACTTAAATAAAAAGTGACGGGATAGTTTTTAAGATTTGTTTTTGCATTTTCTAGTGGACCCGGGGCAATTTCTGATGCGATGCCTTTATTAATATAGCCTAGATCAAGGGCTTTTTTTAAAACATAACCATGATCTGATCCGATATCTAAGGCAATATCATAACCTTTAAGTAAACTAGCAATATAGTCTAATCTTTTCATTATGAGCGACGCTTATTATTATAAACTGATTTTAATTTGTTTTGTCTAGATGGCGAGCGTAATTTCTTTAATGCTTTTGATTCAATTTGACGAATACGCTCTCTTGTTACACCAAATTCTTTTCCAACTTCTTCTAGTGTATAGTGTTTACCATCTAAGAGTGCGTAGCGCATTCTTAGTACTTTTTCTTCGCGGTCAGTTAGAGTTTCTAAAGCTTCATTTAAGGCAGTATTTAATGCTTCATCAATCATGTAATCTTCTGGGTTTCTAGCATTTGGATCTGAAATAAAATCTGCCAGTGATGAGTCTTCTTCCTCACCGACAGGATTTTCAAGTGACATTGGTTCACGTGAAATACGTTTAATGTATTGAACCTTATCAGCTGTGATACCCATTTCTTTACCAATTTCTTCATCAAGCGGTTCACGGCCTAATTCTTGAGTTAATTGTCTTTGAATACGACCCATTTTATTAATTGTTTCATTCATATGAACCGGAATTCTAATTGTTCTTCCGGTATCAGCAATTGATCTTGCGATTCCTTGACGAATCCACCATGTTGCATATGTAGAAAATTTAAATCCTCTTTCATATTCAAACTTATCAGCAGCTCTCATTAATCCTAAGTTTCCTTCTTGGATTAAGTCCATAAACTGAACACTACCTTTATCAAATTTTTTAGCCATGTGAACAACTAAACGGTAGTTAGCTTCAACTAGTTTATGTTTTGCGATATCTGCCATTTCAATTACATCATTTAATTGACGTTCATCATCTGGTGTTAAAATTCCTTCTTCTTTCATATATTCAAGTTGCAATCTTGCTTCTCTACCAACTGATATTTTCTTAGCAAGTTCAACTTCTTCATCACCTGTTAGAAGTGGAATTTGACCAATGTCTTTTAAATACATCTTAACAGGATCATCTACTCTAGCAGTATGATCACTCATAATATTATCATGAACACCTTCTTCAATTTCTTCAACTTCTAAGTTTGATAAGTCAAACTCATCAGGTTCTTTTCCGCCAGCAACTATCTCATCGACATAAGCTAATTGTTCTAAAATTACTGCGTCATACTCTTCTTCATCTTGATATACTTCAATTTCGGCTTTTTCTAAGTCTTTTAAGATTTTAGTAAAGTCTGGTTCATCTTCATCATAAAATTCAAAAATGTCATCATAAAATAAGATCTTATCTTCACCAGCTTTATCAATTAATTCTCTTAATATGGTATTATATCCTGCCATAATATCAGCTCCTTTTCGTTTTCTTTCTAAGTTCGCGGTTTAAATCCGTAATTTGTTTTAATATTTGATTAGCTTTATTAATATCATCATAATCAAGTTCTTGTTGCAGTGCGTAAATCTCACGCTTTATTTCATAACTTTCAACTAACTCAATATGTTTTCTAACTGCGTTTTCTTCTAATATTAGCCCATGTTGCCAGTTAAAGCTTTGTTGCATTAACCCTTCTAAGTGTTCTCTTAGGGTTGGAGCAATAGTTTGGAAAAAGTCAGTTAAAATTAATATATCATGACGCTCATAGTAATTAACTATTGCTTCTAGAATTTGATAGTTTTCTAAAACTACATAAACATTAGGAATTAATTTTGATTTAATTAATTCTAAATGATTGCGTCTTCTAAGAAGTTCAATAATTAAATCTCTTTCAGCATTAGAGTGCATATCAGCTCTAAATTTTTCCTTTTTCTTTTCTGCTTGTGGTAGCTCCCTTGGAGGTGCTTCCACAGTTTTTGAAAAAGTAAATGGAAATCCTAATTTATCAGATATTTCTTTTTCAAACATCCTTTTAACTATTTGATTAGCATCATTAAATAGTATATTAACACTTGATTGAAAATCTTGAACAGAATTTGCGTTATTAACATCTAATCTTAATAATATATCATCATAATAATAACGATATGAATCTTTAACATTGTTTTGTAGTAATTCTTGGAATCCTTCTTTTTTATGTTTTTTAATATAATCATCTGGGTCCATTCCACTTGGAATTGATAATATATTAACATTTAAATTAGCAGCTTTTAATTTCGGAACTGCCTTGTTGGTTGCTTGGATGCCGGCTTGATCACCGTCATAAGCAATTAAGACTGTTTTAGCACTTTTTCTAATTAGTCTTGCTTGGCTTTCAGTTAAGGCAGTACCCATTGTTGCAATTCCATTTTTATAACCAATTTGATAAGCTGCAATAACATCAAAAAAGCCTTCAAATAGTATTACTTCATCTTTTTCTTTAACTAAATCTTTTTCTTCATATAAGTGATAAATAATATCACTTTTTTTAAATAATGGTGTTTCCATACTATTAATATATTTAGCATCTTCTTTTGAAGACAGGGCGCGTCCACTAAATCCAACGACATTTAGTGTACTATCTTTAATTGGAAACATAATTCGATTATTAAAAATATCGTAGTATTCTTGATTTTTTTCAGACTGAGTTATTAAACCAAGTTTTGTTAATAAATCTCTATCATAATCAAAACTTATTAAAGTTTTAGCTAAACTTTGAAAGTCTTTATTAGCAAAACCAATTTCAAAATGTTTAATTGTTTCATCATCTAGCCCTCTTTTGTATAAATACTCTAGTGCTTTTTGTCCTTCACTAGTATTATATAAGGCAAATTGATAAAACTCGGAAGTGCGGTTCATAATTTCGTATTCAGTTTCAAAACGAGTTCTTCTTCTAGAGCTTTGGACTTTAATTCCAATTCTAGCGCCCAATTCTTGGGCTGCTTGATTAAATGAAATGCCTTTAATCTCTGAATAAAACGTTAGTGGTCTTCCTCCTTTTCCGCATCCCATACACATTGCAATGTTTTTTTCTGGGGATACTGAAAATGATGGTGTCTTTTCATCATGAAAAGGACACAAACCAAAGTAGTTTTTGCCACGTTTTTCTAAACTGACATATTCTTGAACTAATTCTAAGATGTCAATTTGGTCATTAATTTGATCATAAACTGAACGATTAATACTACTTCACTCCTTTTATTTTAAAATTTAATTTTTTCTTCAATATATTTAGCTACTTCGCTAATTGGCATTCTAACTTGTTCCATTGTGTCTCTATCTCTTACTGTAACAGTATTATCTTCAAGTGTATCAAAATCAATTGTAACAGCAAAAGGAGTTCCAATTTGGTCTTGTCTGCGGTAACGTCTACCAATATTTTGAGTCTCATCATAGACAACATCAAAGTGTTTTGCAAGTTCTTTATAAACTTCTTGCGATTTTTCTGATAGTGCCTTACGAGATAGTGGTAATACAGCTACTTTATATGGTGCTAGGGCTGGATGTAGTTTTAAAACTGTTCTTTTAGTTCCATCTTCTAACTCTTCTTCAGTTAGTGCTTGTGATAAAAATGCAAATACTAATCTTTCAACACCTACTGATGGTTCAACACAATATGGAATAAATCTTTCATTAGTTTCTGGGTCTAAATATTCCATTGATTCACCAGAGTGAATTTGGTGTTGCTTCAAGTCAAAGTCTTGTCTTGATGCAATGCCCCATAATTCATCAAAGCCCCAAGGGTATTTAAATTGAATATCGGTAGTTGCATTTGAATAGTGTGATAGTTGTTCTGGTTTATGATCGTCATAACGTAAGTTATCACGTTCTAAACCTAAATCAACTAACCAATTCATACAAAACTCTTTCCAATAAGAAAACCATTGCATCTCAGTTCCTGGTTTAACAAAATATTCAAGTTCCATTTGTTCAAATTCTCTAGTTCTAAAAATAAAGTTACCTGG
>JAAYNT010000042.1 GCA_012520715.1 Acholeplasmataceae bacterium | reverse complement strand
TGTAGAACCAATGCTTACAACTATTTATGACAATGGTAAATTAGTATATAAAAAACCAACTCTAGATGAAATTAGAGAAACTAAAAAAGACCAACTTTCTAGACTTTGGGTAGAAGTAAGACGTTTAGAATATCCACATAGATACTATGTTGATTTATCTAAACCATTATGGGATTTAAAACAAAAATTAATTCAAGAACATAGTAAAATAAAGAAGTAGAATGCAGCATCGACAAAAGAAAACAAAACAAGAAATAATTTTATATGAAAAACCAATACTAAAGGGAATGCTAGTTTTAGCATTACCCCTTTTTCTAAATAATATAATAAAATCATTTCATGATATGGTTGATGTTTTCTTTCTTGCACGAATGTCTGATAATTCATTAGTTGAAACATCACTTTCAATAATGAATGTTCACTTTCCTACTTACTTTTTCTTTATGGCAGTTGGAATTGCATTTAGTGTTGCTGCAGTAACAATAATTAGTCAGTATTTAGGAGCAAGAAGACCAGATCTTGCTCAAAAATATGCAAGTAAGATTTTATCATTAACAATTATTTCTGGACTTATTATTACGGCAGCAATATTAATATTAGCACCAACAATTGTAAGACTTATTGGCATTAAAGAAGCATCAGTCGGCCTTGCAAGTACTTATTTTAGAATTAGAGCATTAGAATTTATACCAGTATTTTTATTTTTAATATATCAAGCAATTAGACAAGCGGAAGGAAAAACATTACTGCCAGGAGTTATTAATATTTCTGGACTACTTGTTAATGTTGTACTTACTTGGTTATTTGTCGATATATTAAATATGGGAGTTGCAGGCGCAGCTTGGTCAACATTAATCGGCCAATCTATTGGTCTTCCATTTATAATATATGGTTTATTTTTTACAAGAAGTAATTTAAGAGTATCTACTCATGAAACGAAGCCTGATAAAGAAACTAATAAAGATATTTTTAAAATTATGATTCCTGCGATGGCAGCATCAGCTCTTAATTCACTTGGTTTTATTATTATTCAAGCAAGAATACTATACTACGGTGAAGATATAAGTTCTGGTTTTGGAGCTGGTAATAGAGTTTCACAACTTATTTCTAACAGTTTAATGGCAGTAAGTACTGTTTTATCAACTTATATTGGTAATAATGTTGGTAATAATAATCCTAAAAGAGCAATAGAATCATATTGGATTGCGCTTGGGTTTATTTTAGGAGCATCGGTAGTTTTAACTACCTCATTTATCTTTTTAAGAGAACATTTAATATTATTACTGCTAGGTAACACAATTAGTGATAATATTATGAAGCCAGCGATGTCATTTTCTTTTTGGCTACTTTTAACTCAGCCAATGATGGCTGTAATATGGGCAGATAATTCCTTTTTTAATGGAAGTGGACATGCAAGACTTTCATTAATATCAGGTGTTGTAAGACTATGGTTTATTAGAATTCCACTTTTATATATATTAGCTTGGGCATTTCCAAGTTGGTCTTATCATACCATTTGGATAGCAATGATGATTAGTAATGCCGCAATCATAGTAATTAATGTATTTTTAAAAAGAAGAGTCACACTTGAAAGGACGGTTCGTTTTGATGTTGAAACCCAATCTTAACTTAAATATCGTATTATATGAACCTGAAATACCTCAAAATACTGGTAATATTATGAGAACTTGTGTTGCAATTGGTGCAAAACTGCACTTAATTAAGCCACTTGGTTTTTCACTTGAAGAAAAACATCTAAAAAGAAGTGGTCTTGATTATATTTCAAAACTTCAATTTGAAGTTTATGAAAATTATGAAGATTTTAAATCAAAAAACAAAGGAAGTTTTTACTTTTTAACTAGATATGGTCATAAAAATTATAAAAATATAAATTTTAAAAAGACAGATGGAAATATTTACTTACTATTTGGAAGTGAATCAACAGGTATAAACAGGCACTTACTTAAAGAAAATTTAGACTCATGTTTTAGAATTCCAACAACCGATAATGTAAGATCACTTAATTTATCAAATGCAGTTGCAATTGTAGCTTATGAAGTGATATCACAATATGATTTTGTTGGCTTGTACGATGAGGAGCCTGAAACATTGAAAGGAGCAAATTATTTAGATGAATACAAATAATACAATAACCTCAAATGAAAATAAAAAAAGATTTCAAAGAAGACCAAAAACTCAGTCACTAGGAGAAGAGATTGCTAATTCAATTAGTCACGGGGTTTCAGCTTTACTTGGAATAGTTGGCTTAATTTTATTACTAATTAAAAGTAAGACAGTAGAAGAATATGTCGGATCAACTATTTTTGGAGTATCAATGATACTACTATATACTAGTTCATGTATGTATCATGCTTTTAAAAATGAATCTACAGTTAAGGCAGTATTTAAAAGATTTGATCATGTATCAATATACTTACTAATCGGTGGTACTTTTGCCCCTATATTTTTAGTGGCATTACCATCGCCACTAAAATGGATTATGTTAGGAGCCCAATGGGCAATAATCATAACCGGAATCGTTTTAAAAGCGGTAAAAGTACATAAATATCAAACACTTCATATTACTTTGTTTTTACTGCTTGGATGGAGTGGGGTATTTTTTATAAATAGATTGTTTTTATTTTCACATTTAGCATTTTGGTTTATACTTGCTGGCGGTCTATCTTATTCAATTGGTGTTATATTTTATGCACTTAGACCATTTAAATACTCTCATTTTATTTGGCATTTCTTTGTAATGGGTGGAACAATATTTCAATTTTTTGCAATATATTTCTACCTTATTGGTTAATTATCGTAAATTAATAAATGATTTGAAAATATTATATTATTAAGTTATATTATAATTATAAGATTGGAGATAATAAAAATGAAAATTATTGCAGTAAACGCTGGTAGTTCATCACTTAAATTTCAACTTTTTGAAATGCCAAGTGAAGAAGTTATTACCAAAGGATTAGTTGAAAGAATTGGCTCTAACAAAGCAGTCTTTACAATTGAAGTAGATGGTGAGAAAGTAGTAACTAAAACACCGATTAAAGACCACAAAGTGGCAGTTTCAATGTTATTTGAGGCTCTAAGCAAACACAAAATTATTAAAGACTTAGAAGAAATCAAAGGAGTTGGACACAGAGTAGTTCAAGGTGGAGAGAAGTTTTTAGAATCAACCCTTATTACTGATGAAGTCGTTGAAGAAGTAAGAAAGTTAAATCCACTTGCACCACTTCATAACCCAGCTAACATTATTGGTATTGAATCATTTAGAAAAGCATTACCTAATGTTAAACAAGTAGCAGTTTTTGATACAACATTTCATACAACGATGCCAAGAGAAAACTTTATGTATGCTACACCATACGAATGGTATGAAAAATATGGTGTTAGAAAATACGGATTCCACGGTACTTCACACCAATATGTATCAGAACGTGCAATTGAGTTATTAGGAAGGGAAGAATCTAAAATTATCGTTCTTCATTTAGGTAACGGAGCATCACTTTCAGCTGTATTAAATGGTAAATCAATTGATACTACAATGGGATTAACACCACTCGAAGGAATTCCTATGGGAACTAGATCAGGTAATATTGACCCTGCAATTTTAGGTCTTGTCCAACAAGAAGAAAACCTATCACTAACTGAACTATTAGAAGTATTAAATAAAAAATCAGGATACCTTGGAGTATCTGGAAAATATACTGATAACCGTGATATCGTAGCTGAGATGAACAACGGCTGTGACCGTTGTAAATTAGCGCTAGATATCCAAATTAAACGTATTGTTGACTATATTGGTTCATACTACGTTTTAATGGGTGGGTTAGATGCGCTAGTATTTACAGCCGGAATTGGCGAAAACTCTTGGGAAGTTAGAGAATTAATTTGTAATAAACTAGAAGTCTTAGGTGTAAAACTAAGTGAAAAGAAAAATAAAACTCGTGGTTTAGAAGAAATTAACTGTTGTGAATCAAAAGTTAAAGTATATGCAATTAAAACTGATGAAGAAGTAATGATTGCAAGAGAAGTATTAAGAGTTAAATAATATTTAAAAATATATAAAAAAATGGAATGCGGCTTGCATTCCATTTTTATTTATGTACTTTATTATATTAGTTTTTCTCTTGATAAAGTCCAAATGTTTCGTGTAAATCAAGGACAAATACAATTCCTTTATTTGGTTCATCAATTTTCATCTCAGCTCTGATTGCTTTAACGACTGGATCTTTTGTTTTACTATCAACAATAATTAAAACAACTTCTTTTTCAGGTTCAATTTCAATATTAAATAATTTAGGGGCATTTTCAATGCCTGATCCTCTACCTAAAATAATTGTTCCACCAGTAGCACCTGCTCCTTTAGCACATTCAATAACTTGATTTGATAATCCACGATCTACAACTGTAAAAATAATTTTATGACCCATTTTGTCCTCCTTTTTACTTGAAACTTCAATTCCATCAATTCCTAATGCTTCATCTAATAAAATTGAAAAGATAATTCCGTTATGTGGTTTATGCATTTTATATTTAGTAGCAATTTTTTCAATTGCTAAACTTCCGATGCCTTCATCAGCTAACATGATAATAATTTCTTTTTGTTCATCATAAAAGCCTAGCATATTTAAAAGACCATCTTTTACTGTACCTAAGCCTTGAATAATCGTCGAGTTATTAACTCCGTATTCAAAGGCGGTTTGTCTAATTTTTGAGCCTTTACCTTTTGGTGCGATTACGATATATGCAAAATAATTAATCATAAGCTTTCTCCTTTATTTAATACTTTATTATATATAATACCTAATATTTCAATTGAAATAATTGGAACAACGGTAACAGCAGCCAGTGTTCCAAATAAATCTCCAAGTGTTGCTGTTTGGCCACCAAAATGAATTGCTACTCCTTGAATAAAAGCAAGAATAAATGTTGCTGCCATTGGGCCAGAAGAAGTAGCTCCGGAGTCAAAGGCTAAACCAACAAATAATTTTGGTGTAAAAAATGATAATATTA
The DNA here is from genome assembly GCA_012520715.1 of Acholeplasmataceae bacterium. Taxonomy (GTDB): domain Bacteria; phylum Bacillota_I; class Bacilli_A; order Acholeplasmatales; family Acholeplasmataceae; genus DUQW01. The sequence goes on along the minus strand of JAAYNT010000042.1, from coordinate 4,316 downwards.
ACGCTATTGAATATAGCGGAATTATTAACATTGGAAGTGTTAACCAACTAAATGTAGTTCTTAAAACCATAAATACTAATGATAGCCCTACTCCAATCGATAAAGCAATTAAAACTGGCAATTTCTTAAGTGAACCACTTGTAACATTATAAATTTGATCAGTTAAAACATGAACTGATGATTCTGCTAATATTACTAGTGCTCCAATGAAGAAAGCAGCAATAGTTACTGCAACTATTCCAAGTTCAGATAAGTTTTTACCTAATTCTCTTGCTACTCCAATGTAGCCAACATTAGCACTTAGCAAAAATAGAAGTAGTCCCACAAAGACATATAAAAATCCTTTCAGTTTTGAAAAAAATGTTTTTTTATCTTCTTTTAAAAGTGAAAACTGTAACACTAAATATAATACAACAAACGGAAGTAGTGCTAAACCAGCTTGCCACAAGTATGTAGGCAGTCCTTCAATAAATGGCATAAATACGCCATTTGCTTGACTAGTTGGAACAGTTACTGTATCAAATGAAACATTACTTTTAATAAGTAAGTAAACTGACGCACCAATAATTGTACCAGCCGATGTTAGCCCAACCATTCCAAATGAGTCTTCCTCTCTAGCATGCTTATCAGAACGATTAGCACCAATACCTAAAGCTAGAATAAATGGAACAGCCACAGCTCCAGTAACAGAAGCACTTGAGTCAAATGCGACTGGAAATAAATTTGGATTAATAATCTCAAGTGCAATTGTAAGCGCAAATATAATTAAATATAAAGTAATTAATATTGGTCTAATATTAAATTTGAAGATTGATCTTAAAAATGACAGTATCATCATTAATCCAACACCAAATGCAATTGATATAATAATTAAAAATGTATTTATGGCACCATTTGAAAATTGACCAATTTGCATGGCAAGAATTAATAAATCTGGCTCAGCTACCGCAATGAAAAATCCAAGCAAGCCAGAAATAGTTAATATAATACCAATATTTCTAGTTTTAATTAGCGAGTTTCCAGTATCGCTTCCAACTTTATTTATTGATAAATCTAGTCCAAATAGTAAGATTGTAAGCCCGACGATTAAAACTAAACTTCCAAATAGAAAACGGAAAATATCAACCCAAGGAACTGCATTTCCTTGTGGTGAGACAACTAAAATTAGTTGAATTACTAAAACGATTGCCATCACTGGAAGTACACTAATAACTATTTCTTTTAACTTGTTTAGTAAGATACTCAATTTTATTACCCCTTTCTATTCATAAAAATATTATATCATAAAATATGATATTTTATAAAAAAAAGACAGATTTAACTGTCTTTTTCATCTACTTTTTTAATATAACAACGTCTTGAACGATGTTGTCTGTGATCAAATCTACCCCATAAATTTATAACACCGTCATTGTTTTCAAGCTCTGGACCGGTATAGGCAAATTTAACTTTATTTTTAAAGACTGTTTTAAGGGCATCTGCAAATATAATTGCTGGTACCCCTTTTCTTTGAACATCAGGTCTAATTGCAATAAAGTACATATCTAACTTTTCATGTTTTCCTTGGATTGCTTTTAAGTAAGAAAGGGCATTAAATAAATTTAAATGTCCTTTATGCTTACGAGTAACCTTGGACATTGATGGCATCATTAACCCAAAACCTATGATTTCATCATGCTCATCAACAACAAACCAAATATATTCTCTTCTAACAATATATAACACTTGTGAGATATAAAAGTTCATTACATCATCCGGAATTGCTTGAAAGCCGTATAAAGGATCAAAGGCTTCATTATAAATTTTAAACATTCTTCTACCCATTTTAGGTAATTGCCAACGCTTTGGTTTAAGTAGTCTAAATTTGTGTCTTTTTTTAACGATTTCAGCAGCTCTTTCAACACGGTCAACAACTTCTTGTGATACATTTCTTAAATCAATTTCATATTCAATCCAGTCAACATCTTTAACATAACCTAAAGCTTCGATATGTTCCATATAATAAGGGTAGTGATAAAGAGTAATAAACATATCCTCTTCATCAAAACCTTTAATTAATAAGCCCTGCTTATCTAAATCAGTAAAGCCAATTGGTCCAATTACTTCAGTCATTCCTTTTTCTTTAGCCCAATCTTCAATTTTATCTAAAAGGGCTTTTGCAACATTAATATCATCGATAAAATCAATTCGGTTAAAACGAACTTGCTTTAATCCTTTTTCTTTATTAAAGGAATGATTTAGAATCCCAGCAACTCTTCCTATTATTTCACCATTTTGGTTATATGCTAAATACATAACTAAATCACAATATTTTAAAGCTGGATTTTTACTTTCTTTTAAGTGATTATATTCATCAGCATAAAGTGAAGGAACATAGTATGGGTTATCTTTATATAAATCATTTGGAAATTCGATGAATTTCTTTAAGTCTTTTTTAGTCTTAACTTCTTTAATTGTAATCATATGACACCTCTTTTGGTTAATATATATTAATATTTTAGCCGATTTAGTCTAAAAAGGCAATTTTTTATCGCTATTTAAGGCTAATATCGGCTAAAAGATAGTTTAGTGGTATATTATGTTATAAATATTACAATAAATTGTAATTTATAAAAAGTATGTAAATTATCTTTTTTCATTAGATATCTCATCTAGGCTAAATTCTTTATAAAAAGTAGTGATAATGTTATAATAATATTGAATGTAAATACATTGTTTGGAGGAAAAGAAGATGAAAGTAGAAAGAATTAATGAAAATACTGCAAAATATACTTTTGTAGTATCACCAGAAGAATTTGAACATGGTTTAACTCATGCATATGAGTCGATTAAACCAAATGTTGAAATTGACGGATTTAGAAAGGGACATGTCCCACAAAAACAATATGAACAAAAATTTGGTGTTGAAAGTTTATATGAAGATGCACTAAACCATGTTTTTGGTCACAAATTTAATGAAGCTGTTCAAGATCGAACTTTTACAATTGTAGGAGATCCTGATATTGATTTAGATATTACTAAAGTAGTAAGAGGAGAAGAATTTGAAGTCTCATTTATCGCACCAATTAAACCAGATGTAACACTAGGTCAATATAAAGAAATCGAAGTTGAAGCAGAAGACGTAAGTGTAACTGATGAAGAAGTTGAACAAGCTATTGAAGCTGAACTTAAAAAAGCTGAAGTATTAAAAGATAAGGAAGACGGAGCACTTGAAGAAGTCGACACAGCAATCTTTGATTTTAAAGGAATTAAAGATGGAGTTGCATTTGAAGGTGGTACAGCTGAAAATTACCAATTAGAAATTGGTTCTGGTCAATTTATTCCGGGATTTGAAGAACAAATGGTTGGAATGAAGCAAGAAGAAGAAAAAAGTATTGACCTAACTTTCCCTGAAGATTATCATGCTGAAGACTTAGCAGGTGCTAATGTTACTTTTGAAGTTAAACTTTGGGAAATCAAAGTTAAAGTAAGACCTGAATTAAATGATCAATTTGTAAGATCACTTGATAAAGAAGGTGTAAAAACAGTTGAAGAATACCGCGAGTTTTTAAGAAATGATATTCTTGCAGCAAAAGAAGCTCAAGAAAGAGCAAGAGTAACTGATTCAGTTATTTTAAAAGCAAGCGAAAACTCAATATTAAACATCCCACCACAAATGATTAAATATGAATCAGATCAATATAAACAACAACTAACACAACAAGCGATGCAATACGGTTTAGATCTTGAGACATACATTTCATTTACAGGTCAAACATTAGAACAATTTAATGAACAAGTTGACAAACAATCAGAATTAAGAATTAGACAAATGTTAACAATCGAAGCGATTATTCAAAAAGAAGGAATAAATGCTACAAAAGAAGAGATTGAGGCTAAATATTTAGAAATCGCAACTATGTACAATCAACCAATTGCTGAGATTAAAAAACATATTGATGAAAAATCAGTAGAAATGGAAGTAGCTTTTGGTAAAGCCATTGATTTTTTATATGACAATGCCACAATCATCAAATAAATGGAGGTGAGATAATGCCAGAAAGAACAACATTACCGGCATTAGTAACAAGAGGTGTCGTACCTCTACCAAATAATGATTTTAGATTAGAAGTAGGACGTCCATTCTCAGTTAAAGCACTAGACGAATCAGAAGCGAACTACGGTAAATTTATCGTTTTATTAATCCAAAAAAACCCATTAATCGACGTGCCTACACCAGAAGACGTTGAAGAATATGGTGTTTTAGCACGTCTTGTGATGAAGATTAAACTACCAAACGATACATATAAAGTTAAATTTAATGTTATTAAAAGAGT
>JAAYNT010000041.1 GCA_012520715.1 Acholeplasmataceae bacterium | reverse complement strand
CTCATGAAATAATAGATGTTAAATTAATTGAAAGAGGATCAACAAAAAAGGCTTAATTAAGCCTTTTTTTATTTGAATTATTCAATTTATATAAAATTGCATAAACACCTGGTTTAGTAATTTTTATAGAATCCTTATCCTTTAAGTAGTCTTGGCTAGTAAATAAAACTTTACCTCCATCAAGATTTATCTTTCTTAAATGGTAATCATTTTGTAAGTGATGGACAATCTTTTCGTTTGTGTTTTCTAGCGTGTATACTACTAAACCTTGTTTTTGTTCTACTGTTTTTATTTTAGCATTTGAGTTTGTATAAATTTTATGTTTTTTTCTAATTTCTATTAGTTCTCTTAGTTTATCAACAGCTAAAAGATTTGGATTCCAAATTATTTGATTAATGTCATCTGATGACTTATATGAGTTTTCAACTTGTTTTTTAGTTCGGTAAAACTCCTGACCTGCATGAATAAATGGAATACCCTGGGCAATTAAAACTAGATGAGTAGCAAAATCTTGATAATGCCATTTTTTATATTCTTCATAACTTGTTTTTATACTTATCTCATCATAAAATGTGTAATTATCATGACACTCTACATAATTAATAGATTGATTTGGATGATCAAAAATATTAAGTGAACCAAGTAACGATTCTCTCAAGGTTTCAAAATGACTGTTAGATCCCATGGCATAACCCATAGTGTCGGTTCCTTTCATTAAGTTTCTAAATTGATCGTTAAAATGGGAATAACCTTTGAATTGTTTTTGGTTTGACATATTAGCTCTTTGTTCCCTTTTCATAGTATTAGGAATATTCCAACCTTCACCATATAACATAATGTGAGGGTTGATTTTCTTTAATTCCTTTTCTATTTTTAACATTGTTTCAATGTCCATTAAACCCATTAGATCAAATCTAAATCCACTAATTTTAAATGTTTTAGTTAAATAAATTAAGTTATCAACGATTAGTCTTCTAATCATATAGCGATTACTTGCAACATCATTTTGGCAACCACTTGAGTTAGTTATTAAGCCATCTTTATCAAATTGATACATATAATTAGGAACTAACTTTTGTATACTAAAGTTAACATAATCATAAACATGATTATAAACAACATCTAAGTTAATACCAATTCCTAAATTATGTGCATGATTAATAAGTTTAATAAACTCATTAATTCTTAAAATTGGATCTTCTGAGTCTTTTGAGTACCATCCATCTAATAAAAATAATTGATGAGGATTGTATCCCCAATTATATAACTTATCTTTATTAATATCATCAACACCTAAAAAGTCAGTTACTGGTAATAATTGTAAATGAGTAATACCTAAGTTTTTAACATACTCAATAACTGAACCTTCAAGTAATTTGGAGCGTTCAGTTAAACCTGTAAAAAGTCCTTTATTTTCTACATCTAAACCAATCGTCATATCTCTGATATGACCTTCATAAATAATAGCTTTCGTTTTATCGCTTGTTTTTATTGGTGACGGGTTAACTCTTGATAGTCTTCTTGGATTTAATACATAACTAAAGTCATTAGTTCCAGCTTTTGCATATGGATCTAATACTTTTTCGAAGTATGTTAAATTTCTAACTTCATAATAATATGGCTTTAAATGGTTATCTCCTGGAATTCTTATATGCCAAACTCCATCATTTTTAGTCATATCGTATGACTTACCATCAAAGTTAAGTTTAATTTCCTTACTAACTGGAGACCATACGTAAAAATCAGTATAGTCTTTACGATAAATACTTCCAAGTGGGCCGTCGTATTGATTTTTCTTATCAAACTCATCAGTTTGAGTAACTAAACCTATTTCAATAGGTATTGCGTAATCATTAACAAAAAGTAAGTAATCTTCGTGTAAGTCAAGATCTTTATCTAACTCAAAATAGCTTACACGGTTATCAGTTCTTCTTAATACTCCGCGAAAGCCTTTCATACTTACTTTATATATATTTTCACTTGAAACAATTTTAATTAAGTTGTACTTATCAATAAATGCTCTCATTTTATAGCTTCAATGCCTACCTTAATAATAATTGGACCAGAATTTAATTCTAATTTGCCATCTTTAACTACAATATTGCTATCATCAATTAAATTTTGATAAACTCCGTCCTTTAAATACGAATTAACTACGCTTTCGCTACCTAATTTGAAAAAACCAATGATAGCGTGAGTTTTATTTTCATATTTAATAATTGGATTATCTTTAATTTCCAAGAAAAATAAATTACCCGATGTAATTAATTCATCTTCATGAATTTTTGCAAATCTTGTGATTAAAGGCGAGATATTAAACCCTGTTTCATAATCAACCGGATCATATTCAAATAGATCTGGTCTATTATCATTTAAATACTCTTGTCCTGCATATACAAACGGCATACCTCTTAAAAAGAAGTTTAATGCTGTAAGATTAATAAGTTTGTTACAATCATCAAAATAACTAGCAATTCTATTTTGATCATGATTTTCTAAGTGTCTTAGTTTAATATAGTTTTTAGGATAAATCACTTCTTGTCTTTCAACTTCACTTAACCATTTTTCTAGTGATCCTCTATTTTCTACAT
>JAAYNT010000040.1 GCA_012520715.1 Acholeplasmataceae bacterium | reverse complement strand
TCACTTATTTGTAATTAATTCATTAGCTGCATTTTCAACTGCATCTTTAACAGTTTGAATTAACTCATTATAATATTGTTGCAGTTCTAAGTAGTCTAATAATCCAGGAATTAATTCTATTTCTTGTAACATTAATTCATATTTTTCATTTAGTTTTGATAAAAGATTTACTTTTCCTACTTCTTTTGCTAAAACAATTTCTTGTTGTAATTTTTTTAAGTTATTAATTTTATCTTTAATTTCTTTTGACTCATTAATTTTTAATTCTAGCTCTTGATAATAATTGTAGTTAGGATCACTTTTAATAATTTCAATTAGCTCTTCTAACTTAGTCATATAACTCACCTTGAAGTGACCATGTTAGAGCTTTAGTTATTTTAACTTTAACAATCTTACCAATTAACTCTTTTGGGCCTTTAAAGTTAACTAATTTATTATGCTCGGAATAACCAGCTAAAATCTCATCATTTTTCTCTGATGGACCATCAACTAATACTTCTACTACTTCATTTAAAAATCTTAAATTACCTTTTTTAAAACCGTCATTAATAACTTCATTTAATTTAAGTAATCTTTCTTTTTTTACATCATCAGAAATAGAGTCTTCAAAACTAGCTGCTGGAGTTCCTTTACGTTTTGAATAAATAAAAGTATATGCTCCTTCAAAGTTAGCTTCTTTTACTAACTCTAGAGTTTTTTTGAAATCTTCATCTGATTCTTCTGGAAACCCAACAATAATATCAGTTGTAATAGAGATCCCTTTAACATGTTCTTTTAACATGTTTATTTTCTCCATATACATATCTTTGGTATATCTACGATTCATTCTTCTTAACACTTCATCACTTCCAGATTGTACTGGTAAGTGAAGATGTGGCATTACACTTTTACAATCTCTCATTGCTAAAACTGTTTTTAAATCAACATCTCGAGGATGAGAAGTTGTATATCTAATTCTTGAAATACCTGTTTTATCAAGTGCAATTAGTAAATCGCCTAAAGTGTAGTCAATATCTTGAAAATCTTTCCCATAAGCATTAACATTTTGTCCAAGTAGTGTAATTTCTTGATATCCGCCTGCTACTAACTCTTCTACTTCTTTTATAATAGATTCTGGTCTTCTAGATCTTTCCTTGCCACGAGTATAAGGAACAATACAGTATGTACAAAACTCATCGCAACCAAACATAATATTAACCCAAGCTTTAAATTGGTGATTTCTAACTTTAGGTAAGTTTTCAACAATCTCACCTTCTTTTGAGTAAACTTCAATTACTCTTTCTTTTGAGTAAAAAGCTTCGCTAATATACTCAGGTAACATATGTAAGTTGTGGGTGCCAAAAACTAATCCCACATTTGGTTGGCTTTTTAAAATACGTTCAACTACATATGGTTCTTGCGGCATACAGCCCGCAAGACCAATAATTAAGTTGGGATTATTTTTTTGATACATTTGAAGTCTACCAACTTCACCCCAGATTCTGTTTTCAGCATTTTCTCTAATTGCGCATGTATTAAGAATAATTAAATCACTATCTTCTGGCGATAAAGCTTTAGTAAAGCCCATTTTTTCTAAAATTCCTGATATTATTTCACTATCAGCTTCATTGCCCTGGCAACCATAAGTTTGAATTAAGTATTTCTTATGATTACCTAAACCTAAATATTTCGAATCTATTTCAAAAGAAGTCATCTCGGTGACTTTTTTAGTTCTACGTCTTGCATCTTTTAAATTTGGTTTAAAGTATTTTAAAATATCATCATCTTTTTTCATATTATTCTCCGAAAATCTTTATTCTTTTAATTTGTGGTTCTTTCCTAGAAAAATCTAAAAGTACCGCATTTAACCATGTTGGTCCTTCATCAACTTCATTAATTTGTGAGATACCATTAATAAAACGTTCAATTATTACTTCCTTTTTAACACCAATTACCCCGTCATAAGGGCCTGTCATACCAACATCAGTAATATATAGTGTTCCTTTTGGAAGTACTCTTTCATCAGCAGTTGGAATATGTGTGTGAGTTCCAACAACTGCTGATGCAAGCCCATCTAAATAATGGCCTAAGGCGACTTTTTCAGATGTGGCTTCCGCATGAAAATCTACAATTGAGTAATCATGGGGAACTGTTTTTAAAATATTTTCTACCATTGTAAAAGGATTTTCAATACTTAAATTAAAATAAACCCGACCTAACGCATTAATAACTAATACTTTTTTATCATTAAAATTAATTACTTTATAACCATAGCCAGGAATATTTTGGTAATTAATTGGTCTTATGATATTAATGTTTTCATCTTCAAAAAGATCAAAGACTTGACGGTTACCATATGTATGGTTACCCATTGTTAAAAGATGAATGCCGGCACTCATAAACTCTTTGTATATTTTTTTAGTAATGCCTCTTCCGTGTGCGGCATTTTCAGCATTAACAATAATTAAGTTAGGTTTATATTCACTTTTAAGTTTATCTAAGTTTTCAAGTAAAATACGTCTGCCTGGTTCGCCGTAGATATCTCCTACAAATAATATTTTCATATTTTCACTCTTTCTAATAAAAAGAGGCAAAATGTGCCTCTTTATTTTGCAATATCGGTTGCTCGTGTTTCTCTAATGACTGTAACCTTGATTGTTCCTGGATAGGCCATTTGTTGTTCTATTTTATCTTTGATTTCTCTTGCAACAGTAAAGGCTTGCAAATCATCAATTTCATCTGGTTTAACAATTACTCTAATTTCTCTACCAGCTTGAATTGCATATGATTTTTCAACTCCTGGAACATCATTAGAAATTGATTCAAGTTGTTGTAATCTTTGAATGTAGTTTTCAACTGATTCGTTTCTTGCTCCTGGTCTAGCTGCGCTTAGTGCATCAGCTGCAGCAACTAATACACCAATAACGGTAGTTGCTTCTGTATCACCATGGTGTGATGAAATCGCATCGATAACTTCTTTTGGCTCACGGTAACGTGTTGCAAGATTAATACCAATGTCAACATGGCTTCCTTCAACTTCATGATCGATGGCCTTACCAATGTCATGTAGTAATCCAGCGCGTCTTGCTAAGATTTCATCTTCACCAATTTCAGCAGCTAATTTACCTGCTAAAAAGGCGACTTCAATTGAATGTTTTAATACATTTTGACCATAACTTGTTCTAAAGTTAAGTCGTCCTAACATTTTAATAATTTCTAAGTGAATACGGCCGATGCCAAGTCTAAAGACTGCATCTTCACCTGCTTCGTGTAAGTAAGTTTCTACTTCTTCACGGCTCTTTTCAACAACTTCTTCAATACGGCCTGGATGAATCCGTCCGTCTTGAACTAGTTTAGTTAGAGCTCTTTTAGCAACTTCTCTTCTTACTGGATCAAATCCACTTAATACGACTGCATCTGGTGTGTCATCAATAATTAAATCAACACCGGTTAATGCTTCTATGGTGCGAATATTACGTCCTTCACGTCCGATAATTCGTCCCTTCATTTCATCATTTGGAATATCTACTACTGTCACTGTTGTTTCGGTAGTAGTTTCACTTGCATACTTTTGCATTGCTAGTGACATGATGTTTTTAGACTTGTTTTTAGCTTCTAGCTTAGCTTTTTCTTCTTCATCGCGGATGTAAGTTGCAACTTCTATTTGCATCTTTTCTTTTACTTCATTCATAATGATAGTTTCCGCTTCTTCTTTTGAAATTTGAGAAATTTCAATTAGTTTTTGTTCTTGTAACTTAAGCGTTTCTTCCACTTTGCTATTTAATTGTTCAAGTTGTTCTTGCCTTTGATCGATTCTTTCTTCTTTAGCAAGTAATGTTTCTTCTCTTCGGTCTAGGTTACTAGTCCTACGATTTAGTTGTTCTTCTCTTTGATTTAATTTGTTTTCTTGTGATGCTACTTGAGAACGTCTTTCTCTAATATCAGCATCAATTTCTCTTTTTAAATCATGAATTTCCTTCTTCGCTTCTAAGATACTTTGTTTCTTAGCTTCATCGGCTTCTTTACGCCCTTCTTCAACAATACTTTCATAAGTTTCGCGACTTTTTCTAAGACTTTTTTCGTGTAAAAACACACGAATAAAAAATCCAATCGCTAATCCACCTAACAGTGATAGCAAAATGGAGATAATAATTGCCCATACTGGCATGTTGATCCCTCCATTTTTTATTTAATTTCGTATATCTTAAGAATATAATTTCTTTTATAATCTTATACTTATTATAACGCATTTTAAACTTTTTTGTCAATTTATAACTTTACAGTCCATTTTATTAAAATGTTTGCTATAATATATATTAGATAAGGAAGTGTTAATATGTCTCAAGTAAGAAAACCAAAGCGTAAATTTGGTGAGTTTATAATGGCTTATCGTAAGATAATAATATTAGGTTTATTTTTTGTACTGCTACCAATAGTTGTAGTAATTGGTGTTTATACTGGTACTAAAGCTAATGGAGAAAAGATTTATTTCCAGGAAGTTACTCCAGATCATCATTTGAGTAAAAAGTTTATAAACGTTGAAGATTTTACTACTTTTAACTTTGATGTTGAATATACTCAAGTTGAACCACTTTATGATAAAGAAGATACGGAAAAAGTGATTGGTAAAAAATATTCTTTTAATTTAACTTATACTAAAAATGTCGTTGATATCAAAGATGTCAAAGTAACACCAGTACTAGTTGCTCCGTGGTCTACATATAAAGCATTTAAAAATCAAATGACCCTAACAGAAGGTAGCAAGCAACTACTACAAGTAGACTTTGAAAAAATGACGCCATATGCGCCACTTTGGTTTGTTAATGTTGATAATCCAATTTTATATTTTCAAGTAAATTATAAAAATACTCAAGACTTGCCAGAAGTTGCTTATTTGTTTTTTGATTTAACTAACTCAAATCCAAAAGTTATTGAGTAATATAAATAGCTAACCAAAGTCCAGTTGGACTTAGGTTATAAACACGATGTTTAGTGTGGGGAGTAATTTTAATTACTTCCCCTTTTTTTAATTTAACTTTATGATCACTAAACTCAATAACTGCTTCTCCTTCTAATAGAATGGCTATTTCATATCTACTATCTTCTAGCCAGTCGGTTGTTTGACCACTTGATGTAATTCTAGATATTTCGAAGTTTTTAGCTTTATCAATTAAATCAATTATTTCTGCGTCTTTAGAATATTTTAAGTTTTCGTAAATATTATTAATCATTTTCTTTCCTCACTAAATAAGTTAGTGTTTCCATTTCTACTGTTTGAAAAAACATCTTAACTGGAGTTACTTCACGAAGTTCATAATTAGTTAATTGTTTTAGATTTGAAACAAGTGATCTTAAATTACAAGATAAATAAATAATTTTTCGTATTTTTGAGTTATTTATTTTATCTATTACATCACTAGAAAGTCCAGCTCTTGGTGGGTCAACAATAATTGTTGTTGCTCTTTTTTGATATTTTGTAAACTCTTTATTAAAATCTCCTAATACAACTCCTATGTTAGTAATATTATTAAGGGCAATTGATTCTTTTGCTGATTTAACTGAATCAGTGTTATTTTCAATGGAATAAACACCTTTAACACTACTACTTATATATTGGCCTATCGAAGACATTCCCGCAAAAGCATCAATTACTATATCATCAATGTCTAAGTAGTCTTTAATTTTTTTATATGTGAGATTTGCAACATCTCTATTAACTTGAAAAAATGAATCAGGATAAATAACAAATGAATATTTGCCAATATGATCTAAAATAAACTTTTGTTTATAGTTTTTAATATTGTTAAAGTGATATGAATCATTTTTTCTTTCAAGATGTTGATGATAAATTGACATTACTCTTGAATCTTTAAGTAGTGGTTCATATAGTATTAGTGGAATAGTTTTAGAACTATTTGTTACAAATATAACCATCGCATGAGTTTTATTTGTTCTAATAATAACTGAGTTTAAGTCTTTATATATTACTTTTTCTTGTAAGTAGTGTTCTTTTAATATTATTAAGATTTCATTAATTAATTCTTCGGCTTGAATTAAATGATCCATTTCTAAAAATTTATTAGTACCTTCTTTGTATCCTCCTAATAATATATAAGGATTACTTCTTGCAATAAATCTTGCTTTATTGCGGTAGTTATAATATTTATTATCAGTAATAATATCATTTATTTTAAAATCTTTAATACCATTGCGAAGCAAAGTTTCAAGTGTTATATCAACTTGAAACTCAAGCTGCTTTTCATTATTTAAATGAATTAATGAGTTATTATCATACTCCAAAGTAAAATCGGTGCGATATTTTGATTTAGTAATTAAATCAATGATTTCACCTTCAAAAAAGTTTTTCTTTTCTTTTGTTATTTTAATGTTTGCTTCTTCACCTGGTAGTAAACCTTTAATAAATCCAACTTTACCTAAGTCTTTTACTACCCCATATCCACGAAAGTCAAGAGCAACAGCTTTTACTTTATAAGTAATAATAACCACCTCTATTATCATTATATCAAAATAATTTCAATTTAGACTTATATTTTTAAACTAATAAGAGTATCATAGTAGATATAGAAGGGAATGAGGTAAAATGGAGAAATCAAAACTTAATTTATGTGGCTTAATTGCCGAATTTTTTGGAACAATGCTTCTAGTTGTCTTTGGAGCAGGTATTGCATCAAAAGCAGACACATTATGGGCTGCTAGTATTGCCTTTGGATTAGTCATAATGGCTTTAATTGTTACACTATGACCAGTTTCTGGAGGACATTTCAACCCAGCAGTGT
>JAAYNT010000039.1 GCA_012520715.1 Acholeplasmataceae bacterium | reverse complement strand
GTGCCCTTGGTACACTTCTTAAAATTAAGCCAATTTTAAGATTAACTCAAGAAGATGGTAAATTAATTCCTTATGAGAAAATAAGAACTTCTAAACGTGCAATTTCTAGAATTTTAGAAATCTTTAAAGAAGAAACAGAAGGAAAAGTAGCTAAAGTATATGTAATTTATACAAATAATGAAGATTTTGCAGAAGAGATGAAGCAAAGAATACTAGAGATTAGACCAAACTATGAAGTTCAGTTAGTACCAATGACTCCAGTAGTTGGAGCGCATGCCGGTCCTGGAACTTTAGGACTTGGTTATATCTTTGAAGATGAATAAAAAAGAAATAATTAACACTTTGCTAGTTGATCTTTTTAACCATATTTTAAGAATTGAAGAAGAGAGTTTACAAAAACTAGGTGTAAAATTAACAATGACCGAAGTACACGTTTTAGAAGCTATTGAATTAAGCGAAAATAAAACAATGACTGAAGTTGCTAATAGATTAAATATTACACTTGGAACACTTACTACATCTATTAACCGCCTAGTTAGAAAAAACATGGTTATTAAAACTAGAAATAAAACTGATAAACGAGTTTATAACTTAAGTTTAACTAACGAAGCTTTAGATGTATTAAAGGTGCATGATCAATTTCATGATGAAATGATTCAAGCACTACTTGATGATTTAATGATTGATGAGGATGATTTATTAATCTCGTCACTTGAAAATATCAGTAATTATTTTAAAAAAAGAGACAAAAAGGAGGTGAAATAAATGTTAGATCGTAAATTACAAGGTACATTAGCCTTCATCGGATTAACAATCTTTGGTTTAATTTGGGCAATTTCTGAAATCTTAGGATTAGCTGGAGTTAATCCAGGACAAACTGGAGCTCTAATCATGGGAATTTTTAAAGGCATCGCATTATTACTAGTAGTTGTCGTTGTAGTATTTGTTGGATGGGAAGCTGCGTCTGAAAAGTCGTCAGTTATGAAGATTTTCTATATCGTAGTTTCAGTACTAGCAGTTCTTGGAGCAATCTTAGGATTAATTAGTGCATTCAGATAATAAATAAAATATAAATATTATATAACAGTCTATAATTTATTTTATAGGCTGTTTTTTATTTATTTTAAGAATAATTACTATACTAGCAAAAAATTAATAAAAAATGAAAACTTAGCTCTTCTTTTTTCTATTATTTTAAATAAAATCAATAATTATATGTTATAATTATATTAATAGGAGATTAAATGAAAGACACAAATATTTTAAAAACTGAATCAAACGATGAACAAGCATTAAATATTGACACCAAAGATGAAACTAAAGAAGAAGTAATCGATAAAAAAGATAGAAAACCAAGTAAATTTTTAGAGTTTCTAATGACTACTTTAAATGGAATGGCAATTGGACTATTTGCAACTTTAATTATCGGTACAATATTTGATCAAATCGGAATTCTAATTGGTAATAATACCTTTGGTAATTTTATAAGCGTACCAATTGCATCAACACTTAAAGGAGCTTTAGGTATAGGCATTGGTGCTGGAGTTGCATTAAGTCTTAAGATGGATTGGTTAAAAGTCATAGTTTCTGGCTTAATTGGGCTTATAGCATCATCGTTTAAGTTAAATTTCATTGATAATGCTGGAAGTGAGTTTATTCCTGTAGTTGGATTAAACTTAGATCCATTAACTATTTATTTAGTTGTAATTTTAGGTATTTATTTGATGAATTTAATTTTAAAGAAAAAAACACCATACGATATCTTTTTAGTTCCTATTTTAGGAGTAGTACTAGCAACAAGTTTAACTTATATAATAAGTGGACCAAGCGGTTTTATTGTATATTATATAGCTCAGTTTGTTAATGTAGCAACAAAAGCAGTACCATTTGTAATGGTTATTGTAATATCAGTTGTTATGGGTATGATTTTAACAGCACCAATATCAAGTGCTGCAACTGCCTTTATAATTACAATAGGTGTAAATCCAGTAGCAGCAGCGGCTGCTATGATTGGAACATCAACTCAAATGATTGGGTTTGCAGTTCAATCTAGAAAAGATAATAAGATTGGTACAATTATTTCAATTGGAATTGGAACATCTATGTTACAATTTAAAAATATATTAAAAAAGCCAATTATTTGGCTTCCTACAATTATCTCATCAGCAATATTAGCTCCATTTGTCTTATTATTTAAATTTGACTACACAGCTGCAGATCAAGTAGCTAGATCTTGGACATTAGGTGCAGGAATGGGAACAAGTGGCTTAGTTGGACAGTTTTCCACTGTTAATGCACTAGGTGCATCAGACTATAGAGCTTGGTTATTTATCTTTTTACTACAAATTATTGGTCCAGCAATATTAGTTTTTGGATTTGATATGTTATTTAGAAAATTAGACTTAATTAAAATAGGAGATTTGGAGGTATAATATGGCACAAGCAATTAGTAATAGAGCAGAAAGAAGAAACAACGGTCTAACTCTTATGAAAAAAATATTTAGAACAAGTGCATTTATTATGATATTATTTGGTGCTGTTGTACTAGCAGTAACAACACTAATAGCAATTAGACCAGCATTAGGGTCAACGGTTGATGCTTATGAAGAATATATCGTAATAATGGAAAAAACATTAGCAGACATTGGAATTACTGATTTATTATTTTATGCACAACTTAGTTTACTATTAGGATTTTTAGTTCTAGCATGGACTGTTGGTAATAATCCAATTACTAAAGTATTGCATACTATCGGTTTACTATTTGTATTATTATATTTAGTCTATAATCCGGATCATAGCTACATCTTAAAACCAGTTGTAAATAATGTTCCAGATTGGGTAACAAAACTAGGGGATAGTAACCGGGGTTACTTTGAACAATTTGATACTTTACTTACTAATTTTCCTGAGTTAATGGGTGGAATAGTAACATCAGTATATGCGATAATGGTCTCAGCATCACTTAAACAATCAAGACCTAAGCGCTTATCAATTGGCTTTGTCAAATTTGGAGTTAGTTCGGTCGCATTTTCAACAATTGTCTTTGGACTATTAGTTCCATTTGCAGCTCAAAATATTGAGTTTGTTCAAAACTTTACAACTCAACCAATGTATTTAGCTATTTTTTATGTACCACTAATTATTAACTTACTATTTATGACAATTGGTTCACTAATTGGTTCAATATTTTTCTTTGTAAAATAAAAGAGGCGGACGCCTCTTTTTTACTATAGTAAGGCTGAAAAGCCTCTTAAGATGTTTTGTAAAGCGCGGTAGAATATATTGCGCTTTTTTATTTTGTCTAATTCAACTAATGTTGATTGTTTAATTGTATTAATGAAAAACTTTTCAATTTGTTCTAAGGTTTCTTTATTATTAAAGATTACGTTATTTTCAAAATGTAAGTATAAAGAACGGTAATCTAAGTTGCTAGAGCCAACTGATGCTAGTTGACCATCAACCATAAAGATTTTAGAGTGAATAAAACCAGGATTATACTTATAAATTTTTACACCATTTTTAACTAAATCAGGTATATATGACTCAGATACCATATATACAAATTTTTTATCTGGAATTTTAGGAATAACTATATTTACTTCAACTCCAGATCTTGCAAGTAGTGATAATGCGTTTGATAACTCAGGATCAATTATTAAATAAGGAGATGAAAGATAAATTTTTTCTTTCGCTTGTCCAATCATTCTAAGTAAAATATCTTGAGTAATAGTTTGATTAATAAGTGGTGAGTCAGCATATGGTGCGACATCATAACTACTTACAATATCACTTTTTCTGTAGTACTTACTAAAATCAATTGTTTCTTTAGTTGAAAACTCCCAGTCACTTAAGAATATTAAACTAAGAGAAAAGACAGCATCACCAGTAACTTTAATTCCATTATCAAGCCAATATCCAAATCTTGAAACAATATTTGCATATTCGTCTGCGATATTAAAACCACCAGTATAGCCAATTTTACCATCGATAACTATTATTTTTCGGTGGTTTCTAAAGTTCATTTGAAAGTTAACTCTTGGAACTACGGGGTTGAAGTTTTTAGCTTCAAAACCATATTTTTTAATTAACTTTTTATAATATCTAAAAGGTAGTGTAAAACTTCCCCAGTCATCATACATAATTTTAACTTCAACGCCTTCTTTAACCTTTTTAGATAATATTTCTAATATCTGATCCCAAATTAAACCTTCTTTAATAATAAAAAACTCAATAAATATAAAATCTTTAGCATTTTTTAAGTCTTCGATTAAGTTTTTAAATGTATCTTCACCAGTTTGAAAAAACTCAACATTTGAATTTTTATAATTAGCCCATCCATGACTTTGTAAGTAGTTGAAAGTTAATTGATCAGTTTTGATATTTTTTTCGTCCATTAACTTACAAATACGGTTTGTAATATCATCATATTGAATCTTTTGTTTTTTGGAGTAATTTCTAGTGTTATAGTATATATAAAAAACACCACCAAAAATTGGAAATAGTAAAATAGCTGCTACCCAAGTTAGTTTATATATGGGCTGAACGGACCTTTGTCCAAGAATATAAACTGAAACTAAGTAGCTAATTGCAACTAACCCAATTAAAACATATATTCCAATTGCTGGGTCATATAATGCGGATATTAAAACAACTGCAAAAAATAAAAGGATTTGTAAAAAGACTAAAAAACCAATAATTACGTTTTTATTAGTAATAAATCTAAATATCCTTTTCATATCGTCAACTCCTTTACTTAATTATACAATAATTACGTAAAAAATGCTATAATACATGAGGTGAGGTGATACAATGCAAAAAGACTTAACATTGCTAATCGATTTTTATGAACTTACAATGGCTAATAGCTATTTTGAGTTAGGAAGACAAGATGAAATCGCATATTTTGATTTTTTCTTTAGAGCAATTCCTGATAATGGTGGTTATGCTATTTTTGCCGGTTTAGAACAATTAATTGAATATATTGAAAACTTATCTTTTGAAGAAGAAGAAATTGAATATTTAAGAAGTAAAAAGATATTTTCTGAAGAGTTTTTAAAATACTTAAAAAACTTTAAATTCAAAGGATCTATTTATAGTTTTAAAGAAGGTTATCCAATTTTTCCAGGAGAACCAATTATTACTGTAAAAGGACCAATCATTGATTGTCAAATTATTGAAACTGCCTTACTTTTAACAGTTAATCATCAATCATTAATTGCCACAAAAGCATCAAGAATTGTTGAATCAGCCCAAGGCAGAATCGTAATGGAGTTTGGAGCAAGAAGAGCTCACTCATACGATGCTGCAAATTACGGAGCAAGAGCTGCGTATATTTCTGGTGTTGATGGAACATCGAATACATACTTAGATTTTATTGCTGGTGTTCCAGCCCTTGGAACAATGGCACATTCATATGTTCAAAGTTTTGATAGTGAATATGAAGCATTTTTAGCATATGCAAAAACTTATCCAAACGATACACTACTATTAGTTGATACATATGATACTTTAAGACAAGGTATTCCTAATGCTATTAAAGTACATAAAGAATACTTAGAGCCACGCGGTTCATATTTAAAAGGAATTAGAATTGATAGTGGAGATTTAACATATCTTACAAAAAAAGCAAGAGAAATGTTAGATGCAGAAGGACTAACTGAAACCAAAATTACAGTATCTAACTCACTAGATGAATATTTAATTAAAGACTTGTTACAACAAGGTGCAAAAATTGACTCATTCGGAGTTGGAGAAAGATTAATAACAGCCAAAAGCGAACCAGTTTTTGGTGGTGTATATAAATTAGTAGCAATCGAGAAAAATGGCATTTTAGAGCCAAAAATTAAAGTTAGTGATACTGTTATAAAAACAACAACACCAGGCTTTAAACAAGTTTATCGATTCTTCGATAAAAATGATAAAGCGATTGCTGATGTTGTTACATTAAGTGATGAAGTTATTAATACTAATGAGCCTTATTTACTATTTGATCCAGATCATCCTTGGAAACAAAAACTAGTAACAGACTACACTGTAGAACCAATGCTTACAACTATT
>JAAYNT010000038.1 GCA_012520715.1 Acholeplasmataceae bacterium | reverse complement strand
TATTTGTATTAGCAACTACTAGAAGAAGTTTTTCTTTGTTATTTTCTTTAAACTTATATCCAAATGCTAGTCCTATATATGGTCCTAAAACTTTAAACATCTCAAAGTTTTGAGACTTCATTTTAGTAAAGTATTTGTCTCTAATTGGTAATACATCTTGGATA
This sequence comes from Acholeplasmataceae bacterium, assembly GCA_012520715.1. Taxonomy (GTDB): domain Bacteria; phylum Bacillota_I; class Bacilli_A; order Acholeplasmatales; family Acholeplasmataceae; genus DUQW01. Next base: position 18,009 of record JAAYNT010000038.1, on the reverse strand, counting down.
TATTTAATTAAGGTTGTATCATTTTGATAATGAAGTGCGTAGCGATCAAAAAGTGCTAATTTCCCATAAAATGGGTCATCTTTTGGAAGATTGAAACGATCTTTTTCAGTCGCGTCAATTCCTAAATTCATTGGTTGTCTTTCATAAAACTCTTGACCTGAGTTAATAAAAGGCATTGTATTTGGAATAAAGAAGTTTAAAATTGTTAACATATTACTTAAATTAATTCCATTAACACGGCCAGCAAGTCTTGGTGTATCATGAGTTTCACCACATGCAAATTGAGGTAATACCAGTGTAGATGCATAGTCAATAAACTCATGTAATTTTCCTTCAACAATGCGGTTTTCCATATAAAACCCATTTCCGATTATTGCATCGTAACCTAGTCTTTTTGCAACCTCTGCATTACCAGGATTTAACTCTTCAGCAATAAACATAAAGTCTGGATCAATTTCTTTTGCTCTTTTAATAATTAAATCAACTAACTCTTTTGGAAGGGCATGCCCCATATCAATTCTTGCACCATCAATTCCAAATTCTTTTTGATAATATGGAATAATATCTGCAATTAAATTCCATAGAGGCATATTTGGTTTTTTACCTGGATGTAAGCTTGCTTTTATTGTATCAAATAAAATGTATGGTGGTTGATTATCTTTGACATATTTTTTAGCTCTTGTTGGATGATCAAGATAAAGTCTAAAAAATGTAACATCATACCACGGCGGTTGAACATCATTAATATGATCTGAAAATGCTGGTGCAACCGTCATTTTATATATTTTATTTGTAGCATCTAAAATATTTTCACCACTTTTTACTAACTTACGTACTTCATCCCATTTTTTAGGATTTATTGATTTAGGATTATTTTTAAAGTATTTCAAATGTTTTTGTGTATTTGGATGATTATAAACTCTTTCCATATATTCTGGAAGCGGGGGAATAGTATCAGCTTCAATTGTATCAATATATGGAGGTTCATAAGTTTTTAAATCTTTTGAATTGATCCAGTAAAACCAATCAGGATGATCTAATATTAAATTAGAATCAAGTGCATTAGTTCTAGGAATAATGTCAATCATTATTCTGATACCTAAAATATGTGCAGCCTCAACAAAAGCTTTAAACTCCTCTTCAACCGTCATTTTATTTCCAGTTAAAGATTCTTTTAAACCTTCATCAAGCTTTGTAAAATCTAATACTGCGTAACTAGATCCTAAATCCCCCTTAGGACGATATTTAGAATAACTAGATAGCGGTAAGAAGTATAAAACATCAACTCCAATTGATTGAAGGTATGGTAGTAAGGCAATTGATTTAACAAAAGATCCTAACTCACTTAAATTATAAATGTTACTATCATCAATTTCATTATTTCGATCATTGTCCCAAGTAGTAGAAGTTCTTGCCATTAAGCTATAGTAAATACCTCTTTTATGCCAATTAGTTTTTCTACTAAATCCTCTTGATAAAGATAAACTTTGATTATAATTTGTTTTTTTATCTTTTTTATTTAAAAATAAATCTTCAATTAAAAATGAATAAAAATCATATGGATTTACAATTACTTCCCTATTTTTCTCATGCTTACCAAACCCTTTATAGTTAAGTAGGCTTGGAATAGTATAATTCATTGGATAATTAGGTTTATTTTCTCTTAGTGTTACTAGAAGTTTTTTTAGCATTAATAAAACCCCCTTATATTATGCTTATATCTTAATTATACCTTATTTAAGGTTTCAAAACACATTGAAACCGCTTTCAAAATAAACTATTTTTACTATTTATTAAAAACTATACTAAAAATGGTAAAATATTAATGAAGGTGATAGTAATGAAAATCAAAGATTTTGAAAACATAAGAAAAAGATACTTTCCACTTTATATGAGTTTTTTAATTACTGCATTTATATTTATGGTCGCAGCAGTAGTTGTCTTAGTCTTTTTAAGACTACCACAACTTACTTGGTGGATGTTTTTAATAATAGCATTAGGATCAATTGTATTAGTATTTGGATTTATTTTTTTAGCTGATTATGTTGAAAGAAGATATGTAAAAAAATACAATATGCAATTTCAAGAAGAAATAGTAAGACCAATTTTAAATGAAGCTTTTGATACAAGTTTAATTGATACATCTAGACCACTAGATTTAAAAGATATTATATTAATTGGAAAATCTCACAAATTTAGTATTTTAAATGAGCTTCATACTAAAAACTACTCAATTTATGAAATCTCAATGTTAAGAGATGTTAGATTTAGAGGTTTTATTATAAGAAGAGACTTAGATGAACCAGTTGATGATTTTATTTTTATGAATTATAATTATTATTATAAACCAAAAATTAAATCACAAAGATATATGACTGGTGTAGAAGCTTTTGATACTAAATATAGATTATACTCAGATACTAAAGATTTTACGATGTCACCTAAATTAGCAGAGAAACTATCAAAAAAACTACAATCTTTTGCTCAAGTTGGTGTAATAGTTGAAAATAATACGGCATATTATGTCTTAGGACACCGCCTAAGAGATAGAAGCCAAAACTTTTTAAATATCTCACTAACGGAACCAATGGAAGAGGATTTAGAGATGAAAATTAAAATATTTGTTCAAAAAATGCAGTCTATTTGTGAATATGACTTTAAAAGTTAAAGTAACTAATATAGTTATGAAAACTTTATGAAAACATTTGACAAAATATTTAGAAGTGATAAAATAATAGTGTAAATGAATATCTCAGGGCGGAGTGTAATTCTCCACCGGTGGTAATAGTCCACGAGCCTTCGGGCTGATCTAGTGCAATTCTAGAACCGACAGTTATAGTCTGGATGAAAGAGAACAATAATCTTTTAATGTGTTTTTTCATATGCCACCTGAGATAGGTGGCTTTTTTAATGCCATAAGGAGGCTCATAAAATGACAAATACACCAATAAAAACAAAAAATTCTGTAGGCAACAAAGAACTAATTCGAATTGTATTTGCTGCGATATTAGCAGCTTTAGCGATACTAGTTGGATATATTGAAATAGTTTGGCCAATTGCACCACATCTAAAATTAGATTTTAGTGAAGTTATTGTCTTAGCATCACTAGTTCTAATTGGATTTAAACATACAATTGGAGTAATCGTAGTAAGATCAGTAGTTAGATGGCTTATTACTGGTAGAACTGATGTTCCATTTCCATTTTTTGGGGAATCAGTAGCAATAATTGCTTCAATCGCGTTAGTTGTCTTTTTCTTATTAATTTCTAAATTATTAAAAATTAGTAACAAACGAGAAGAAGAAACTGAAACAAGGTCAAGAGGACCTTATGATATTAGATATTCAGGTCCTGGGTCGTTATTTGCAAAAGAAATCGCATTAATAGCTATTGTAACTGTATTAATGGCATTGTTTATGACAACAATCAACTTCTTTATAGTTACTCCAGCCTATGCGTCAAAAGGGTCTCACGTATTCTTTACAACATTTGTTAACTCTGGAGAATATGGTTTTAATGCAGTTGATGGTTATGTACCATATTTAATAGCAATGATTGTAATGTATATTCCATTTAATTTAATTAAGTTTGCAAGCTGTTTATTTTTATTTATGTTAATTAAAAAACCACTTATTAGTGAAATTAATTTGCGCTCCTAATGTGAATAGTTAGCGCAACTTAAGGCAAGTCTTCGGATTTGCCTTATTTTTTATTTAAAATAATAATTATAAATACCCAATTTTTTACATTATTAATGATTGTAAACCCTTTATTAGTGTTTTTAGTTTATAAAACTATGACAATTTAGTATAATGGAGATGTAATACATACGAAATAAAATAAGGAGGAATAATTTATGCCAATTATTACAGATGTATATGCAAGAGAAGTTCTAGATTCACGTGGTAACCCAACAGTTGAAGTTGAAGTTGTTACTGAATCAGGTGCATTTGGACGCGCTTTAGTTCCATCTGGTGCATCAACCGGAGAATATGAAGCAGTAGAATTAAGAGACGGAGATAAAAGCCGTTATTTAGGAAAAGGAGTTTTAAAAGCAGTTGAAAACGTTAATGAAGAGATTGCTTTAGAAATCATTGGTATCAACGTTTTAGATCAAGTTGCTATTGATGAGATTTTAATCGATTTAGATGGTACTCCAAACAAAGCCAAATTAGGTGCAAACGCTATTTTAGGTGTTTCAATGGCTGTTGCAAGAGCAGCTGCTGATTATTTAGGTATTGATCTATATCATTATATTGGTGGATTTAATGCTAAAACATTACCAGTACCAATGTTAAATATTTTAAACGGTGGATCACATGCTGATAACTCAGTTGACTTCCAGGAGTTTATGATTATGCCAGTTGGAGCTACAACATTTACAGAAGCAATCCGTTATGGTGCTGAAGTTTATCATAGCTTAAGAAAAGTATTAATTGAAAGAAAATTAAATACTGGAGGCGGCGATGAAGGTGGATTTGCTCCAGACTTAAAATCAAACGAAGAAGCACTCCAAGTAATTATTGAAGCTATTACAAGGGCAGGCTTTGAAGCAGGAAAAGATATCTTACTTGCAATGGACGTTGCAGCTTCAGAGTTTTACAACAAGAAAACTAAAAAATATGAACTAGCAAGTGAAGGACGTTCATTAACTGCTGCTGAAATGGTTGATTTCTATGAAGCGTTAGTTAAAAAATATCCAATTGTTTCAATTGAAGACGGACTATATGAAGATGACTGGGAAGGTTGGAAATTATTAACTGATCGTTTAGGTAGCACAGTTCAATTAGTAGGCGATGATTTATTTGTTACTAACACTGAAAGATTAGCACGTGGTATTAAAGAAGGAATTGCTAACTCTATTTTAATTAAAGTTAACCAAATTGGTACTTTAACTGAAACATTAGATGCAATTGAAATGGCTAAAAAAGCTGGTTATACAGCAGTTATCTCACATAGAAGTGGTGAAACTGAAGATACAACTATTGCTGATTTAGCAGTTGCATTAAATGCTGGTCAAATTAAAACTGGTTCAGCATCTAGAACTGACCGTATTGCTAAATATAACCAATTAATTAGAATTGAAGATGAACTAGGATTTACAGCAATTTATCCAGGTTTAAAAACTTTTTATAACATTAAAAAATAAATTTTAACTAATTTAACAGGTCGCAAATAGCGGCCTGTTTTTTATACTAAATAAATAATTTTATTAAATAGTCATTTTATGTCTTTATTATCATATTTTGTTATAATTTTTACAATTAATTAAAATAAATTTAATAATATCATTAGTATGATATAATTAAAGAGATATGAAACTAAATAACTTATTAATTGATTTATTATTAAAATTTTATGAGGAAAATGAAACATCATTAAACGAAGATGTTGTTTTTGAGGCTTTTAATACGAGTAAAGAGGCACTTCGAAAAACATCTCATTTTAACATGCTGTTTTATTTTCATAACGAGATGATAAAACTAAGGTCAAATCTAAAAATTGGCTACATCCAAAAAAGAAAGACAGTTGACTTTTTAATTTCTAAAGACATTGACACAAGACTTGTATATAAAGCACTAGCTTTTGATGGTGATTTAGTGTTAATGGACTTAGCAAATGAAAAGATCTTAGCTTATTTAAAAAGAAGTAAAACTCATTTAATTGCTACTGTGGAATTTAGCAAGAAAAATAAACCTTATTTTATACTTGATAATGAGCCACTATATCATCTTGAGTTAACAAGTGATGCACCACTTATTAAAGGAGCTATTATATTTGTTTTAATAGATGAAATTGTAGAAAATAAAATTTATGGTACATACTTAAAAACAATCGGACATGAGGATGATCCAGATATTGAAACGTTAAAAATTATTTATTCAAAAGGTTGGCCAATTGAATTTAGTGAAGAAGTGTTAGCTGAAGCTGATAGGGTATCTTTTGACTTAGAATATGAAAAAGAAAAAAGAGTTGATTTATCACATTTACTAACATTTACGATTGATGGTGATGATGCCAAAGACTTTGATGATGCTATTAGTTTGGAAGTAGTAGATGATAAATACAAACTAGGTATTCATATTGCAGATATTGGCTATTTAGTTAAAAAAGACTCACTTCTTGATATAGAAGCACAAGAAAGAGCAACTTCACTTTATTTAGTAGACAGAGTTATTCCAATGCTACCGCATGCAATAAGTAATGGTGTTGGATCACTAAATGAAGGTGAGCATAAACTAACACTATCAGTAATTATTACTTTTGATAAAAAATATAAAATGATTGATTATGAAATATTAAAATCAATTATTGTTAGTGATAAAAGATTAACATATAACGAAGTTAATAAATTATTTTATGAAGGCAAGTTTAAACATCAAGAAGAAATTAAAACTGCCTTACTTAAGCTATATGATTTATCTAAACATTTAATTAAAGAAAGAGAATTAACAGGAACTATTGATTTTGAGTCAACTGAACTTGTCTTTATTACAGATCGAAATCGTAAAATTATTAATGTTGAAAAAAGAGAATCAAAAGATGCTGAGCGTTTAATTGAATCATTTATGATTTTAGCTAACGAAACGGTAGCTAAACATCTAAATGATTTAAATTATCCATCAGTTTATAGAATTCATGAAAAACCAGATTTAGATCGTCTAATGGATTCAGTTAATGTCATTAGTAAACTAGGATTTAAAGTTGATACTAAAGATTTTTCAAATCCAAAAACTATTGCAAAACTAATGGCACTAGCTGATAAGACTAGATATAAAAAGATTGTTAGTATGTTAGTTTTAAAAGCCATGAAAAGAGCTAAATATACAGCTTATAAAGATATTCACTACGGACTTAACTCAATGTGCTATACACACTTTACAGCGCCAATTATACGCTATCCTGACTTAATCTTGCACCGTATTATTCATGATTTATTATTTCAAGAAGGAAATTTTGAAAAAATGTTTAAATACTATGATACTAACTTACCTGAAATATTAAAACATAGTAGTAATCAAGAAAGATTAGCAATTGATATTTCAAGAGATGTAGAAAAACTAGCAGCAATTGAGTATTTAAATAATAACTTAGATAAAACATATAAAGGTCAGATTGTCGCAATCTTACCATCTGGCATGTTTATTGAACTTACTAATGGTATTGAAGGGTTTTGTGCGCTTAGAACACTACCAAGCTATTTTTACTATTTAGAAGATAGCCTAAATTATATAAATGACTACGGAGTAGAATATAAATTAGGAGATTTTGTATTAGTTGAATATATTGGTTATAATATCGACCGATTAGAAATAGATTTTACAATCTTAAAGAAGGTATAAAATGAAAGTTATTACTAATAACAAAAAAGCAAGACATGATTATTTTATTTTAGATAAATATGAAGCCGGAATTAAACTAAAAGGATCTGAAATAAAATCAATTAGGGCTGGAAAAATAAATATTGGCGATTCATATGTTACATTTAAAAATGGTGAAGCATTTTTATTAAACGCCCATATTTCCAAGTTTGATAAATCAAACATTTTTAATCATGATGAAACTAGAAGTAGAAAACTACTACTTCACAAATCTCAAATTAGAAAACTACACCAAGAAGTAATGCAAATGGGACACTCAGTTATCCCACTTCGAGTTTATATAGATAAAGGTTTATGTAAAGTAGAAATTGCCCTTGTTAAGGGTAAAAAACAATACGATAAACGTCAAGATTTAAAAGAACGAGATCAAATGGCAAGAATCGATCGCCAGTTAAAAGGAAGATATTAATGAAAATTGGATTAATGTTAGGCGGTGGTGGTGTCTTTGGAGCTTATCAATTAGGTGTAATTAAGGCACTAGCTGAAGAAAAACTATTAAACCAAGTCCAAGTTATTTCAGGCGTTTCAATTGGAGCAATTAATACAGCGATGATTTTAACAGGCATGAAAGTTAGTGAAATGGAGTGTATTTGGGAATTAATTAATAATGAGATTATTTTTAAAGGTGATAATCCCCTTTTTAAAGACGAAGAAAAAAGTCTAATTGATACAAGTAGACTTTATAATTTAGTTACTAAAGGTTTATCAATTAAAAAGATTCATAAATCTAAAGTTTTAGGTTATGCAACTTTAAAAGAAGTAGAATCACCAAAGATAATTAACCAAATTAATTATTTTAGAGGGAAAAAAGTAACAGTATTATTAAATGAAGCTAAAAACCCATTTGAAATAGCTAAAGCTTCATCATCAATTCCAATGTTATTTGGAACAACTAAAATTGATGATAAGTATTATGTTGACGGGGGATATGTTGATAATAATCCAATGGATCCACTTTTAGAAAACAAATGTGATATTATTTTGGCTGTTCCTCTTACAACAACATTTAAATATAAAAGATATGAAGATCATAATATAACTATTATTGATTTTAAAAACTGTAATTTGTTTTCAAAATTATATCCAATTAATATTTTAAAATCAGTAATATTTACAAAAGAAGTAGTTAGAGAATATCAAATTGCTGGATATTCGTGGGCTAAATATATTATTGCTATTTTAAAAAAGCTTCATATAATTGTCGACAATCAATTTAAAATTGACACAAAAGAGTTTACATATTATAATTTAGAAAAGTTAGAGAGGGAAATTTGATGAATTTTACAGGTTATGAAATTGAAATTGTTAAATGGATACAACGTTTTAGTGGAAATGAGTTAGTAGACAAATTATTTGTCTATATTTCATTTTTAGGTGAAGCTTATTTATTTATTGTAGTAGCTGTAATGATTTACTGGCTATTTGAGAAAAAATGGGCATATAAGTTTATTACAGCATTTCTAGCAAGTACAGTTGTAGTAAGTGTGATGAAAGTCTTAATTAAAAGACCAAGACCATATCAAGCATCTACTGATATTAAAAGCATTGGAACACCGGCTCATGAAGCATATGGTACTCAAAGTTATGCTTTTCCGTCGGGACATTCAAATGCTGCTGCATCAATATCAGTTGGAGTTATGAAACAAACCAAAAACTGGTTTGTTTGGATATTAATGATACTAAACATTATTTTAGTACCATTTTCAAGACTATATTTAGGCCAGCATTATTTATCAGACGTACTAGCAGGTTTACTAATCGGTATTATTTCAGTTTTATTAATATATAAATTATTTGATCATATTAAAAATGAAGAGTTTGTAGGTTTAATTTTACTGCCGTTTATATTAGGTGGCGTTTACTTACTTGTTCATTTTAAGATGTATAATAAAGAAATGTTCCAAGCAGCAGGTGCCTTTACTGCCTTTGCAATTGGTTATTTTATTGAAAAAAGATTTATCAAATACGAACCAAAAGAAGATAAGTGGTGGAAACAATTAATTAAACTAGTAATTGGACTAGCAGTAGTATTTGGCCTTCAACAAGGATTAAAATACGTACTTCCTTATGAAGTAGTAGCTGAAGGTGCTGATATACCACTTATGAACTTTGTTTGGGATGGAGTAAGATATTTTATTATTGCAATATGGGCAACCGTTGGGGCAATGGGATTATTTAAATTAATGTTTGGCAAAAAGAAAGAAAAGGTAGTTAGAAGAAACTTACCATATCAGGAGGAAAAATAAAATGAGTTTATTTGAAAAAGCAAGAAAGTTTACAATTGCTGATGAAGCAAAAGAACAAGGAATTTATCCTTATTTTCACCAATTAACAACCAAACAAGACGTTGTTGTTAATATGGAAGGTCGCGAGGTTATGATGTTTGGATCAAATAACTACTTAGGACTAACATCAGATCCAAGAGTTATAAAAGCATCAGTTGATGCTACTAATAAATATGGAACCGGTGTATCAGGATCTAGATTTTTAAACGGTACTCTAGATATGCACGTTTTACTTGAAAAAGAACTTGCAAGCTTTTTAGATAAAGAAAACTGCACACTATTTTCAACGGGATTTCAAACTAACTTAGGTATCATCTCAGCAATTGTTGGACGTCATGATTTAGTATTTAGTGATAAAGAAAATCACGCTTCAATTTATGATGCAATTAAACTTAGTTATGGCAAGATGGTTCGCTACAACCACAACGATATGGAAGATTTAGAACGTCAGTTAAAGGCAGCCGATCCAAAACTAGGAAAACTAATTGTAACTGATGGTGTTTTTTCAATGGGCGGAGATATTGCTAACCTACCTGAAATAGTAAGACTTGCTAAAAAATACGGAGCAAGAGTAATGGTTGATGATGCCCACGGTTTTGGTACTATTGGACCAAACGGAAAAGGAACAGCCCACTATTTTGGACTTGAAGATGATGTTGATATTATTATGGGAACATTTTCTAAATCATTAGCATCAGTTGGTGGTTATGTTGTCGCTTCTAAAGAAGTAATTAATTTTATTAGACATACTTCAAGACCATATATTTTCTCAGCTGCTATTCCACCAGCTAATACCGCAAGTGCTCTTGAAGCCTTAAGAGTATTAAAAGAAGAGCCAGATAGACCAAAACGACTTTTAGATAACGCAAGTTATATGAGAAAAAGATTAAAAGAAGAAGGTGTTAAGATTATGGAATCTGAAACACCAATTATTCCAATTTATACATATACAGCTATAAGAACGATGATGATTTGTATTAAACTATTTGATTTAGGAGTTTATGTTAACCCAGTCGTTCCACCAGCAACACCAAAGGGTGAGTGTTTAATTAGAGTTAGCTTAATGGCTACTCACACACCAGAAATTATTGATAAAGCTGTTAAGATTATTGCTAGTGTAGTTAACAACTTCCCAGAAATTGAAGGAGACGAATAGTGGTTATTTTAATAACAGGTGTTTCATCAGGAATAGGCCTTGCTAATGCTAAAAAGTTCATCGAAAAAGGCCACAAAGTTTACGGAATAGCAACCAGAGAGTTCGAACTTGAAGGACTTACTTATTTCCGTGTTGATATAAGAGATGGTACAAAAATTAAAGAAGTAGTAGATGAAATTATTAAAAAAGAAGGAAAAATTGATATTTTAATTAACTCAGCCGGAATGGGTATTTCTGGAGCAGTCGAGGATACCAACTTAGAAGATGCTAAGTTTATGTTTGATATCAATTTCTTTGGAATGTTTAACATTACTAAAGAAGTAATTCCGCACATGAGAGATAATGGTTTTGGTAGAATTTGTAATATCTCATCAGTAGCCGGAGTACTTCCAATCGCTTTTCAAACATTTTATTCTGCTAATAAGGCAGCAATAACAATGTATACAGAAGGCTTAAATATTGAACTAAAGCCTTTTAACATTCGCGTTATTGACTTTATGCCAGGGGATATTAAAACAGGCTTTACAGATAGCAGAAGAAAAAACAAATCAGACTCCACTCACTACGGCAAAAGAATTGATCGATCAGTATCAATGATGGAAAAAGATGAACGCAGTGGTATGTCTGTTGAATATGTAGCCAAAGTAATGTATAAAAACATTATGAAAAAAAGACCACCACTTAGAAAAGTGGTAGGTGTTAAATATAAGTTCTTTGTATTTTTATCAAGACTACTTCCACAAAAACTAATTAACTATATTTTAGGCAAGATGTATGGATAATATCCATTTTACTAACAATGTTTATAACATTGTGATAAAATTATTTTAAGCGATGACTAAGAGGAGTAAATCGGGTTTTATGAAAAAGAGATACTATCACATGGTGAAAGATGGTAATAAATAACGATTGAAGGCTGCTTACGAGCGAAAAGTAAATCATTTGAGGGCTAGATTTATCTAGAACTAAGGTGGTACCGCGATTATTAAATCGTCCTTAGAAATTTATTTTTCTGGGACGATTTTATTTTATTATTAAGAAAGGATGATTACTATGAAATATTTATCATCAAATGAAGTTAGACAAATATGGCTTAAGTTTTTCGAGTCAAAGAAACACTTAATTATTGACTCAGCACCACTAGTGCCAGTTAATGATCCAACTTTATTATGGATTAATGCTGGAGTGGCTCCACTTAAAAAGTATTTTGATGGATCAAAACTTCCACCAGCGAAAAGAATGACTAACGTTCAAAAATGTATAAGAACTAATGATATTGAAAATGTCGGATTAACTGCGAGACACCAAACATTTTTTGAAATGCTTGGTAATTTTTCAATTGGCGATTATTTTAAAAAAGAAGCTATCTCTTGGGGTTATGAACTTTTAACATCTAAAGAATATTTTGGCTTTGACTTAAAAGATTTATATTTTACATACTACCCAACTGATCTAGAAGCTAAAAAAGTTTGGCTATCTTTAGGTGTACCAGAAGAAAAACTAATTCCAGCAGAAGATGCGTTTTGGGAAATTGGTGAAGGTCCATGTGGACCATGTACAGAAGTACATTTTGACAGAGGAGAGAGTATTGATCCAAGAAGTCCAAAAGAATTACTTGGCGATGATTTAGAAAATGATCGCTTTTTAGAAATTTGGAACATAGTATTTTCTCAGTACAACTCAAAACCAGGGTTAAAAAGAAGTGAGTATCCAGAACTTCCAAATAAAAACATTGACACTGGAGCTGGACTTGAGAGAATTACTTCAATTTTTCAGCAAACAGAGACTAACTTTGAAACTGATCTTTTTATGCCAATTATTAACCATGTTGAAAAGATTTCAAATGTTAAATACGAAGGCCAAAAAGAATTTAAAATTATTGCAGATCACATAAGAACTATCGTTATGGCTTTAAGTGATGGGGCTACTATTAGTAATGAGGGGAGAGGCTATGTTTTAAGAAGACTACTTCGTAGAGCCTTAAAACATGCAAGAGCACTTCTTCTTACAAAGCCATTTTTACACTTGTTAGTAGATGATGTTGCAAAAATTATGGAAGTGCAATATCCAGAAGTTAATAATCACTTAGATATTATTAAAAGAATTATTTTAAATGAAGAAGAAAAGTTTTTAGATACACTTAGTGAAGGTGAAAAACAAGTTATGCAAATTATTTCATCAGGTGTAAAAACTATTGATGGTAAGCTTGCTTTTAAGCTTTATGATACATATGGATTTCCAATAGAATTAACTGAAGAATATGCTAGCGAGCATAACTTATCGGTTGATTTAGAAGGCTTTAATAAAGAATTAGAAATCCAAAGAGAAAGATCAAGAGATGCTAGATCTAACGAAGGCTCAATGCATGCTCAAGATGAGAAGTTTTTAAAGTTTAATGAAAAATCACTATTTATTGGCTATGAAACTTTAGAATCCAAATCAAAAGTAATAAAAGTTTTTGATGAAGGAATTGTATTTGATAAAACACCTTTTTATGCTGAAAGTGGTGGTCAAGTATCAGATATTGGTACAGTTGATGGTTTTGAAGTTTTAAATGTAATAAAACTTCCAAACGGACAACACTTACATCAAGTTGATGCTAAGTTTGTTAAGGGTCAAGAAGTATTATTAAAAGTTGATAAAGAAGCAAGAAACCAGACTATTAAAAACCACAGTGCAACCCATCTTTTCCATAAGAGCTTAAAAGTTGTACTTGGAGATCATGTTCACCAACATGGTTCTAGAGTTTCACCTGAATCACTTCGTTTTGACTTTAATAACTTTGATTTCCCAAGTGAAAAAGATATATTGAAAATTGAAAAACTTGTTAACAAAGAGATTAAGAAAGCTCTACCAGTACAAGTTAAACTAATGAAATTAGACGATGCTAAAAAATTAGGTGCTGAAGCGTTATTCTCTGAAAAGTACGGAGATGAGGTAAGAGTTATTGATATGGACTATTCAATTGAGTTATGTGGTGGAACCCATGTTAATAACACAAGTGAAATTGGACATTTTGCAATTACGCTTGTTGAATCAATTGGATCAGGTATTTATAGAGTTGAAGCTATTACTGGTGATAATATTAACTTTAAGATGAGAAGTTATTTATCTAGTTTAATTGGCGAAATTAATAACTTAGATGAAAAACTAGAAAGAATTTCTAGTAGCAAATTAAAGTTTAATAAACCAACCGAACCAACGATACTTGGTAGTTATGAAGATATATTAAACTACCGTCAATACTTAGAAAAATATAAACTAGCACTACGTGATTATGAAAAAGAATTAAATGATCTAAAAGAAAGAGATACACTATCAAACTTACAAGATGTTCAAAGTTTGATAACTACTAAACGTGCTGTATTAAAGTTAGAAGATTATGATCCAAACTTACTTCGTTCAATTTTAGATTCAATTTTTAACACTAAACAATTAGAAGTATTATTTATTGCTAATATTAAAGATGAAAAAATTACTTTCATGGCTAAATCAAGCATAAATAATGCTAATAATTTAGTGCGCTACGCCGCACAAAATACCGGTGGTAATGGTGGTGGAAAACCAGACTTTGCAAGAGGGGGCGGCACTAATATTAATAAACTTGATGAAGTGTTAAAAGAAGTAGAGAGGTTAATGAATGAATAAACGTTATATTGGCTTAGACCTGGGCAGTAAAACCTTAGGAATATCTATTTCCGAATCTGGTATTATTGCTTCTAATCATTCAACATATAAATTTGAAGAAGACAACTACCAGTTAGCTGTTAATTATATTAATGATTTTATTAATGATAACAAAATTGATGTTGTTGTTTTAGGTTTGCCAAGACATATGAATAATGATTTAGGAATTAGAGGGGAGATCTCATTACAATTTAAAGAGTTGCTTTCTAAAATTAATGATTGTGAAATTATTTTGTGGGATGAAAGACTATCCACTAAATCAGCATTAGACGTTTTAATTAAAGGTTCTGTTAGAAGAGATAAACAAAAAAAGATTAAAGATGAACTAGCAGCAACTATTATTTTACAAAATTATTTAGATTCTATTAATAAAAATTAACAATTAAATAATTATATTATTTATTATGTGATATAATTTTTATGAAGTAGTATAAGAAAAGAGGTAAAACTAATGAAAGAAGATCAATTTGTAGTAGTAAATGATTTAGGCGAAGAAATTGTATGTAACATTTTATTTACACATGAAGCTGCTGATGGTAGAAATTTTGTAGTCTTTGAATTTTCAGACACTCATGAAATTAGTGCAGCACTTTACATTGAAGACCCAGATAAACCAGGAGAAGGAATCTTACAAGACGTTGAAAATGAAGAAGACTGGGAAATGTTAGAAGAATTAATGTCTCATTACGAGGAAGATGAAGAAACCATTCATCTTTGATTTAAAAACTTACGCAAAAGAAAATAATATACCGATTATTCAAGATGAAGGCTTAGACTTCATCTTACAATTAATTAAAGACAACAATTATAAATCAGTTCTAGAAATTGGCTCAGCAATCGGTTATAGTGCTATTAATATAGCACTAGCAAACACTAAAGTAATCACGATTGAACGTGATTATTTTATGTATGAGAAAACATTAGAAAACATTAAATTAGCCGAAGTAGAAAGTTTAGTATTCCCAATTTATGGTGACGCACTTAGTGTTGATGTAAGTGGGAAGTTTGATTTAATCTTTATTGATGCTGCTAAAGCTCAATATATTAAGTTTTTTGAAAAGTTTCAAAAAAATTTAAATGAAGACGGCATAATAGTTTGTGATAATTTAGATTTTCACAATCTTGATCCTAATAAAGTATCAAGAAATACTAGACAACTACTTAAAAAAATAGACAAATTTAAACAATACTTAAAAGACCATGAGCAATTTGATACTAAAATTTATCACATTGGCGATGGAATAAGTGTTTCAAGAAGGAGAAAGATTTGAAATATATAGCACCAATACATAATTTAGATAATATCGATAAATTACTTCAATTAGATGGTTTTATTATTAGTAATAGTCTGTTTTCATCAAGACTTACACTAAGTCTATCAGTTGATGAGATAAACGACGTTATTAATAAATTACATAACCTTAAAAAAGAAGTTTTTTTATCACTTAATATGATGTATATCGACAGTGATATTGATCGTTTAAAAGAATTTTTATCTAAAATTAATACAGAAAAACTAACAGGAATTATCGCAAGTGACTACGGAGTAGTTCAACTTTTAATAGACTTAGGATTAAATCAAAAAATCGTTTGGAACGGTGAAACATTGTCAACAAACGCTTTTGATTTTAATATTTTAAGTGATTTTAACGCACTTGGTTCATTTGTTAGTAAAGAAATAACAATTGAAAATATTTTAGAAATTGGTAAAAATAAAAAATACAACTTATTTATTATAGGCCACGGTCATTTAAATATGTTTTATTCTAAAAGATTATTAATTTCTAACTTTGATAAAAAATATAACTTAAATATTAATCCAAATCAAAAAACATATAAGTTAATTGAAAATAAAAGAGACAATCAATATTTTCCAATCTTACAAGATAGTCACGGTACTTATGTTTTTAGATCAAAAGTTAAAAATAGTTTTATCTATCTTAATAAATTAAAAGAAGTAGTTGATTATTTTATAATTGACTCAATTTTTAAAGATGATCGGTATACTAAAGAGGTATTAGATTTATATCAAAATGGTTATGATGAGTTAAGAGTAAAATCACTTAAAGAAAAATACGATGAAAAATGGGATAACGGCTTTTACGATGTACAAACCGTTTATATAAAGGAATAAAATAATGATTGAATTATTAGCGCCAGCTGGCGATTTAGAAAAATTAAAATATGCATTAATATACGGTGCTGATGCCGTTTTTATCGGTGGTAATAACTTCTCACTTCGAGCAAGAGCTTCAAACTTTAATTTAGATACTATTAAAGAAGCGGTTGATTTTGCCCACGCTTTAGGTAAAAAAGTATATGTTACGACAAACATTATTCCTCATCATGAAGACTTAGATGGTTTAATTGAGTACTTAAAAGACTTAGAAAGAGTAAAAGTAGATGCTATTATTGCTGCATCTCCTGTTATTATAAAAACAGCACTAGATAATACTAATTTAGAAGTACACTTATCAACTCAGCAATCAGCAATTAATTTTAAAGCATTGAAGTTTTGGAAAAACTACGGAGTTAAAAGAATTGTACTTGGACGTGAATTATCACTTGATGAAATCAACTTACTTCCAAAAGGAGAAGTTGATTTAGAAGTGTTTATTCACGGTGGTATGTGTATGAGTTTTTCAGGACGTTGTAGCCTTTCAAATAACTTAACACTAAGAGATGCTAACCGTGGTGGATGCGCTCATTCTTGTCGTTGGCAATATTATTTATATAGTGATCACAATAAAGTATCTGATGAGTTTTTCTCAATGTCGAGTAAAGATTTAATGGCAATTAGAGAAGTGCCAAAACTAATAGACTATCGTATTGCTTCACTTAAAATAGAAGGTAGAATGAAAAGCTTGCACTATATTGCAACAGTTGTTAAAACATATCGCATGCTAATTGATGAATATGTAAAAACAGGTCAAATTAAATCTTTTGAAATGTATGAAGATGAAATCTTTAAAGCTGAAAACCGCCTTACATCATCAGGATATTTAGATGGTGATATTGGACCAGACAAACAACTATATGAATTTATGGGAGAACGCCCTAATCAAGCCTTTATTGGGCTTGTTAATGATTATGACAAGACAAGTGGCATTGCAACTATCGAACAGCGTAATTATTTCAAAATAGGTGATAAAATTGAAGTCTTCAGTCCAAACGGAGATAATAAAACTTTCATCTTAGATAATATGACTGATGAAAAAGACACTTCGATTGATGTTGCAAGACATGCTCAACAAATTGTTAAAATTAAAACACCATTTCCACTTGAAAAATACTCGATGTTAAGGAAATTATTATAATGGTTTTTAAATATTATAAAAATGACTTATACTTAACAGTTGAAGTTATGAGAAAACAAAACAAACACTCATATTTTAGAGTAAGAGATGGCAAAGTATTAGTTACAGCTAATAAAACTATTACTAAAGAAGAGATTGAAAAAATAATTAAAACCAATTTTGATAACTTTTATAAAACTGCAG
>JAAYNT010000037.1 GCA_012520715.1 Acholeplasmataceae bacterium | reverse complement strand
GAATGCACCTTTAGAATGTTCATACTTTAAGAATTCGTAGTAAACGATAGTTCCATCATCTTTTACATATACTTTCATTTCAATAGCACCATCTGCTTCATCAAATGTGTATGATTTGCTTCCTGTATAAGCTACTCCATTTGAAGTACCTTTAATTATTTCTTTCTTAGATATAATTTCTGTTGGTGTAAATGATGCATCTTCTTCTGTAGTATAAGTACCAAATATTTCTTTAATAGGATCTAATTCAACTAATTTTTCTAAGATTGGTTTAATCTCAGTATATTTAGTAGTTGCTTCTACGACTAATTCACCAAGTAATTTACTTGAATTAGTTGCACCTGCAACATTTTCTACTTCATAATTGAAGTCTTTATTTTTAAATTCTTGTAAATACTTATCTCTTGGACCATCACTAATACCTGGTGTTTGGTCATATTTAATTATTGTAAGTCCTGCAATTAAGTCATCTTGGTTAATTGCAACACCTAATGTTACTTCCCCGTGACCATTACTACCAGAGACAACAACAGTTATTCCTTGGAATTCATCGCCTTTATAAACAAATAAGATTCCTTCAAGTTCTTTTATTTCTTCTTTTGATAAAGCTTCAACTTTATCTTCGCCTAAAACTTCTGAAGCAAGTTCATCTGTAGCTACAAAGAATACATCTGATCCTTCAAAGTTTTCTTTAGCTGAGTTTACTAAAACTCTTTTTTCGTTTTCTTTAATAATTGGTGCAGTAAGTGCATGCGTTCCACCAATTAGACCACCCATTAATACTGTTACTATTAATAGGATAATAATATTTTTAATCATTTGTTTAGTCATTAGAATGTACCTCCTGCTCCAAAGTAAGCAATTAATACAAGTGCTACAAATGAAACACCATAGGTGACAGCAAACTGCCAGTTAAAGCGGTTTCTAAAGATTCTAATTCTATCTAATAATGGTGTAATCATATTCGCAAATAAAATTGAGAATACAACACCTTCTGGCATCATTGTACTAAATACTCTAATTAGAACAACTAATCCAGCAATTAGTAATCCGAATAATAGTTTACTAGTTACGTGTAGTGGTGATGTTACTGGGTCAGTTGCCATGAAGACAACACCAAATAATAAACCGCCACTTAATACATGATATAACATAAACTCAAATGCATGTCCTGGTGCAATTGCAAATCCAGCAATTAAGATAAATATTGCAAATGGAACTACAATTCCGACCATAATTTTCCAATCAGCAACTTTTCTTACTGATAAGTAAATTCCACCAATAATAATTGCTAGTGCACTTACTTCTCCCATTGCTCCTGGGATGTTACCCATTAGTAAGTCTACTATGTAGTAACGTTCAGTTACTGCTGCAATTCCCATATTATCTAGAGCTCCTAGTGGAGTTGCTCCTGCAATAACATCTACACCTTGATATGAAAAGAATGATGCAAATGTTAATGCGACAAATACTCTACCTACTGCTGCTGGGTTAAAGATATTGTTTCCTGTACCACCAAATACCATCTTACCAATTGCAATTGATACAACTGAACCTACTATTAAAACATAGTAGCTAATTTGTGATGGCAGTTGAAGGGTTAGGATTAATCCTGTAACTGCAGCACTAAAGATATTTAATGAATTAAAGTTTTTATATCTTGAAATAAACTTTTTCCAAAAACCTTCAGCTCTTCTATCTGCTCTTTGGCTCATTGGGAATATTAATGCTTCTGTTAGGATTGCTGCTGCAATTCCGACAATCATTCTAATTAGCGAATAATGACCAAATTTATAAATTGCAAATACTACTACTGGTAGTAGTGCAATTAATACATCAATCATTACTCTAGTTGATGTCCAACTTTTTTTAATATATGGACTTACTTCTCTTGTTAATTTAACATCTTGTTGCATGTTCTCACCTACTTACCGTTCTTTTAGCTTTTCTAATTTCTTCTGTTAGAGGTATTTTCGATGGACAAATATATGAGCATAGTCCACATTCAATACACTTGTTAACATCTAGTTTTAAAAGCTCGTCTTTATCTCTTGCTCTTTGTGCTTTCATAATTAATACTGGATCAATCCCCACAGGGCATACATCAATACAACTAGCACATAAAATACAAGGATCTTCAACTATATCAATTGGTCTATTAAATACTAATAAACTTGTTGTTGTATCAGTAATTACAATATCATCGTTAGTTGTGTTAACTCCCATCATTGGTCCACCAAGAACTAATGTTTTTGGAATTTCTGGATCTAAATATCCTCCAGCTTTTTCAATTAACTCTCTTACTGGTGTTCCAAGTCTTACTCTAAATGTAGTATTTTTAATACCATCACCAGAAATAGTGAAATAACGTTCAATAAGCGGTCTTCCATACTTAACTGCTTGGTATAGGGAACCAAGAGTTGTCGTATTAAAGTTTAATACGCCAGACTCAGCAAGTATTGTTCCTTGAGGAACAGTAATACCTGTTGCTAGTTTTACAGTTTGGATTTCCCAGCCTGCTGGGTAGAAGTCTTTAATCTTAGCAACTCTAATATTAGCATCGCTATGATTTAATAATTCTTCTTCTAGTTTCGCAATTAAATGTTTGTTTTTCTTCTTAACTGCAATAACTCCTTCTGGTGCATTAACAGCTCTCATTACAATTTTTAATCCGTTAATAACATCAGATGGATTTTCATACATGAACTTCCAGTCACTAATTAAAAATGGTTCACATTCAGCTCCGTTAGCAACTACTACTTTAATCTCTTCTTTAGTTCCTAACTTAATGTATGAAGGAAACGCCGCTCCTCCTAAACCTACTAAACCAGAGTCGCGGATAATATCAACGACTTCTTCTTGAGTTAGTTTTTCAATTTCTTCGTCACTGCGTTCAAAGCCTGGATTATAAACTTCATATTTACAATCATTTTCAATAACGATACAGTTTACTAATTTTCCAGTTTGGTCTACTTTTTTCTCACTTTTAACAACTTTACCGCTAACACTTGAGCGAATTTGTTGGTCAAAGAAGGCTCCTTCTCTAACTCCAATAAGTTGTCCAACTTTAATGTGGTCGCCTTCTTCAACACAAGGTGCTCCTACTGGACAGCGGCCACTTGTTACTGGGAAATATAGTTTCTCAGAATTGAGTAAACTTTCTTCATGAGGCGTTTGAATTAAAACTTTTTTGTTGTCTTTAATTTTTGTCTTTCTTATTTGCATACCTTTACCTCCCTAGTATGTAATGGATATTTTTTAACTAAGTCTAAGACTTGTTGTTTGACTTCATTTAATATTTTTTCATCATTTCTATTAACTAATGCTTTATTAATTAAGTTTGCAACTTCTCTCATTTCAGCTTCCTTAAAGCCTCTTGTTGTCATAGCTGGTGAACCTAATCTAATTCCACTAGTATATTTAGGTCTGTTTGGATCAAATGGAATTCCATTTTTATTACATGTGATATTAATATCTTCAAGTAATTTTTCAGCTTCTAATCCAGTAATGCCTAATGTTTTAAAAACATCAATTGTTAGCAAGTGATTATCAGTACCACCACTAATAACTTTATAACCTAGTTTTTTAAACTCATCAACTAGTGCCTTGGCATTATTAATAACTTGTTTTTGATATGTTACAAAACTTGGATCTAAAGCTTCGCCAAAGGCAACAGCTTTAGCCGCAATAACATGCATCAGTGGTCCACCTTGATGACCAGGAAATACTCCTTTGTCAATCTTTTTAGCAATTTCTGGATCATTTGATAATATGATTCCACCTCTTGGACCTCTTAGCGTCTTATGAGTGGTTGATGTTACCACATGTGCATGTGGAATTGGTGATGGGTGTAACCCAGCTGCAACTAGTCCAGCAATATGTGCCATATCAACTAGTAAGTAAGCTCCTACTTCATCAGCAATTTCTCTAAATCTTTTAAAATCGATTGTTCTAGAGTATGAACTTGCCCCAGCAATAATTAATTGTGGTTTTTCACTT
>JAAYNT010000036.1 GCA_012520715.1 Acholeplasmataceae bacterium | reverse complement strand
TAATTCGTTACCAAATGCGATATGATAAGTTACCGCTTCTAGAATAAAAATTAAAACTTCTAAAAACACCAAGAAAATTACATAAAATATATTAATACCGTGAAAATAGATTGCTAGTGAGATTAAGATATTTAAACCAATTTGCGTTACCAAATTGGTGAAAAGTATTGTAAGTAACTGTCTTTTAGTAATAAATAAAAACACTAGTGCTACTAATATTTCAATAGCTAACGTAAATGCAATTCTAAGTAATAATTGCCAGATTGTTTTCCCGACTTGACTTTCATATTTTAGGCTTATTGGAGCGGTAATTGTTTCAAGTTTTCCGTTTGCCTCTTCAATTTTAACCAAATCAAAAACATAATGTGTGACAAATGCTTTCATTTCATAAGGTTCGGAAACAATCATTTTATCTAGTGATGGGAAATAAACTAACACTTTAAAATCCCTTGGTGGCATATAACCCCAAGTATAGGTTTCTTCTTTAGTTAATTTTTTATAGTTTTGTAAGAAGTAATAATTATCTTCAAAATCTTGAAATTTTTGCCAAATTTCTGGATAATCACCTTTAAGAGGTTCACCATCTTCATAATAGTAATGTGGTCCACTGCTTTTTCTTTTCGATAACAATGTGACAAAATACTCTTCTTCTGTAACGTTTTTAAATTCAATTTCAACATATGGTTTTGGTGCTGTATCAGCTTTAACAACGACACCAGGATTAATAATTAAAAACAAACCAATAAGCACTAAAAATAAACTAAATAACTTAAATAATCTACTTCTTTTCACTTTAATCATCTCATTTCATCGATTATCGTCTTTCAAAGATATCTTAACAAAATGACATGAAATTGTCAATTTAATCCATATGATAAATTAGTTTATTAATAGGTTAAATTTTTACCAACTTTTAAACCCACATATTTCCAAATTTTAATGATAAAAGCACTTAAATTATGAAAACAATTGCAGTTAATATGAAATTATTAAATCTATATGTTATAATAAAAGTGTATATAAGGCATTATTTATGAAAAAAAAATATAGGAGGATAAAATGCAAGAATATCAAAAATTACCATTAATTGGAGATAAGGCTCCACATTTTGAGGCTGTTACTACTAACGGTCCAATCACATTCCCAGAGGATTATAAAGGAAAATGGGTTGTTTTATTTTCACACCCTGCTGACTTTACTCCAGTATGTACTACAGAATTTATTACATTTGCTCAAAGAGAACCTGAATTTAAAGCATTAAATACTGAATTAGTAGGTTTATCAGTAGACTCACTACATTCACACATTGCTTGGTTAAGAGCAATCGAAAATTTAACTTTCCGTGAATATAAAAACACTAAAGTTAAATTCCCATTAATCGTTGATATTTCAATGAACGTATCTAACTTATATGGAATGATTCAACCTAACCAATCAACTACACAAGCAGTTAGAGCGGTCTTTATTATTGATGATAAAGGTATTATTAGAACTATTTTATACTACCCATTATCAACAGGACGTAACTTTGATGAAATCTTAAGAGTAATTAAAGCGTTGCAAACTGCTGATAAAGAAGGTGTAGCAACTCCAGCTGACTGGGTACCAGGTGAACCAATGATCGTTCCACCAGCAGGAACTACTGAAGGAGCTAATAAGAGAATGGAAAAACCAGAAGACATGGTTTGTCAAGATTGGTTCTTCTGCTTTAGAAAAAAATAATTTAACTTAACAAAAAGCTCCCTAAGTGGAGCTTTTATTTTGAAAAATCTTACTTCTTGGTCGCTTTTAGAAATTGCGACCAAAAATCTGGACGCAATCTATTATTATCTTTATTAAGATAAAAAAACGCCTCATTTGAGGCGTTTAAACTATTAAAAGTAAAGTTAATTATAAATATATACAATATTTATACTTTCTCCTTCCCTTCTAATAATATTTTCTTTAATTAATTCATTTAAAATATTAATAGCGCTAGTCTTATTAAGTTTAAACTTGTTCTCAATATCTTCTCTTGTCGCTTTTTTATTAATAGAAAAATAATTAATGATTTTAGATTTGTCATCAAATTTACTATCATCATATAATAAATTTGGTAATATTACAGTTACACTTTTTGGTTCAATTAAAAAGACTGGATTATGATGTGAATTTGAATAAGAATCCCTCATCTTTTTAATGCCTGTTCCAAACTTTTCAATTAAAGCTAATATTTTAAATACATTAGCTAATATCGGGTTTCTACTAACTGACCTAATTCCATAAATATAATCTTTTTCTGAAATCTCTTTAGGTAAAGCTCCTGGCGATAATATTTCAACTCTATTATCAAAAAATGATACTTGAATTTGACCTCTTTCATGGTAATCACGGTGAATTAAGGCATTCACTATTGCTTCACGAAAAGCACTTTTAGGAACTTGTTCTACTTTTTCACGGTACATGCCTTTTATCTCTTCAACATGAGGATAATATTTATCAAATAAATTTTCAACATCTTCTAACTGCGATAGCACAGATTTTTTAGTAGATTCATGGCGGTTTATATAACTTGAAACATCGTTTCCATTAAATCTAATAATATCAATGCCCGATGATTTTATTTGATTGTTATCGGATAAAAGCTCTCCGGCATTATTAAAAATATCATCGTTGTTAATAAGTTCTAACGTTATTAAAATATCTTTATTAAGTTTTTCAATATTCTTTCTATTTATTAAATTCTTCTCAAGTGTAGTAAATGTTAAATTTTGATTTGATGCATTTACTTCATCATATGAATAACTTCTACCTTCGGTAGCTAACCTAACAAATTCATGGTGATCAACTTGAACAGTTGAAGTGTCCATTCTCATATAAGCTTTTCCATTATATAAATATGGCGTAAAAAAACCTCGGATTACTACGATTTCTAAAACTGTAAATCCGTTGTGTCTTCTTTCATTGAATTCTATTAATGGTCGTGGTTCAATTGAATTATTAATTTTGTTTTCGATTGATATTTTTAAATCTTTAATATTATCAATACCAACTATGTTCCTATCATCATCAACACCAATAACTATTTTCCCACCATCATAATTAGAAAAAGCTGAGATTGTTTTTAAGATGCTATTACTATATTCTCGTTTTAATTCTAATATGTTACTTTCTTTATCACTATATTTCATACTATCACCAATTAAATTATACCAAGAAAAACAATATTTGTCAACGCTTTTTTAAAAAGCGACCATTTTTTTGGTCGCTTTTAGAAATTGCGACCAAAAATCTGAACGCAATTTATTGGTGGCTTTATTAAGATGAAAAAACGCCTCTTAGTGAGGCGTTTAATATTATTTAAGTGCGTCTTTTCTTGATAAGTCAATTCTTCCTTTATCATCAACACCAATACATTTAACTAATATTTGGTCTCCTAGTGATAAAACTGATTCAACTTTATCAATTCTTTCTTTTGCAATTTTTGAAATATGAACTAAACCTTCAGTTCCAGGCCAAAGTTCAACAAATGCTCCGTATGGTTCAATTCGTTTAACAATACCTTCATAAATTTCTCCAACTTCAACTTCTCTTACCAAATTTTCAATTCGTTTAACAGTTGAGTTGATCCATTTACGGTCTTGGTGCATAATATAAACTCTACCATCTTGTTCAATATCGATTGAAACATCGTTATTGTCTTCAATAATTTGAGTAATAATTTTACCACCAGCACCAATAACGTCTTTAATCTTTTCAGGATTAATTCTAATCATAACAACTTTTGGTGCAAATTCTGATAACTCTTCACGAACCGTTGGGATTGTTTGTACCATGTGATCTAGAATATGTAATCTACCAACTCTAGCTGCTTCTAGTGCTTCTTCTAAGATTTCACGGTTAATTCCAGAAATCTTAATATCCATTTGAAGGGCAGTAATTCCACTATCTGTACCTGTTACTTTAAAGTCCATATCTCCTAAGTGGTCTTCTAAACCTTGAATATCAGATAAGATAATGTAGTCGTCTCCTTCTTTAATTAAACCCATTGCAATTCCTGCAACTGGTTTTTTAAGCGGAACACCAGCTGCCATTAAAGACATAGTTCCAGAGCATACTGAAGCCATTGATGACGAACCATTAGATTCTAAAATCTCTGATACAACTCTAATTGTATATGGAAATTCATCTTCATTTGGTAAGACTTGTTCAATTGCACGGCGTGCTAATGCACCATGTCCAATTTCACGGCGTCCAGGTGAGCCATATCTTCCTGTTTCACCAACTGAAAATGGTGGGAAGTTATAATGTAGGATAAAACGTTTTGAATCTTCTACTCCTAAGTCATCAATAATTTGTGCTTCGGCTAGGGCACCTAGTGTTACAACACCAAGTGATTGAGTTTGGCCTCTTGTAAATAAGGCTGAACCATGTGTTCTAGGTAATACATCAACTCTTGATGCAAGTGGTCTAATTTCAGCTGCTTTTCTACCATCAGGTCTTACTTTATCTTTAGTAATTAAGCGGCGGAATTCAACTGCGATAATATCTTCTAAAATTGAATCAAGTACTTTATGGTATTTAACTTGTTCGCTATCACGCATTAAATTGAATTCTTCAGTCGATTCATACTTTTCAAATACTTCTTCTTTAACAGCTTTAATTGCTTTATCACGAGCTTTCTTTTCAAAAGTAACTAATGCTTTTGAAATCTTTTGATAGGCCATTTTATTAATTTCATCAACTAATACTTTGTCTACTTCTTTTGGTAAGACTTCTAGTTTTTCTGGTTTTAATTCATTAACAATTTCTTCTTGGAATGAAATTATTTTTTTAATTTCTTCATGACCAAATAAAATTGCTTCTAACATATCAGCTTCTGATACTTCCTTAGCACCAGCTTCAACCATGTTAATAGCTTCTTTAGTTCCAGCTACAATTAAATCAATATCACTTACTTCTAACTGAGCTGGTGTTGGGTTAATAATTAATTTTCCATCAACACGACCAACAACTACTCCTGCTACTGGTCCAGAAAATGGTAAGTTTGATACACTTAAGACAATTGACGAACCAATTAATGAAGCCATTTCAGAAGTGTGGTCTTCATTATTTGATAAAACAGTATTAACTACTTGAACATCATAATGAAATCCTTTTGGGAATAGTGGTCTAAGTGGACGGTCAATTAATCTCGATGTTAGTGTTTCATTTTCTGTTGGACGTCCTTCACGGCGTAAAAATCCACCAGGAATTTTACCGCCAGCATATAATCTTTCTTGATAAATAACCATTAGTGGAAAGAAATCACGATCCATATCGTCTTCTTTACTTGTTACAACTGATAATACGGTTGTATCTCCGTAATAAACTAGGGCTGATCCTAGTGCTTGTTTGGCAACTTCACCAATTTCAACACGAAATTCGCGGCCGCCAATTGTTGTTTTAAAAACTTTTTTCATTTATATAAAATC
>JAAYNT010000035.1 GCA_012520715.1 Acholeplasmataceae bacterium | reverse complement strand
TATATTAATAATCATATAATTACTACCGGAGATCATTTTATAACTACATCCAAAATTAAAAAGATAAATATGTCAGGTGATTTAACTTTAGTGATTTCATCTAATAATTAAATAAAAATTTATCTAAAAAAGCGATTTAAAAATCGCTTTTTTATTTATAAATTATTAGAAATAATTTTTGCTTTTTTGTCAACAAACTTAGAAATGTTTAAAAAGAAGCATTAATAAAAACATGTTTTATGAAATCGCTTGCAAATATAGTGGTAAAGTGATAAAATCACAATAGAAATGTAAAGAAATGTAAAGAAATATTAATTAAAAATAATATATTTCTTTTAATTTTTTTTACACTTTGGTTATTTTTGCTAAAAATCGACACTATTATATTAAAAGTATATTTTTTACAAATCTTTCTAATTTCAAAACTAATTGTTTGTCTTTATAAAAAATTTTCATTAATAAAATAAACTAGTTTAAATTATAAAAAGAAGGAGGGACGTATCCTAAATAACTAGTTTATTACAAAAAAAAGGATACGCAAAAAAAAGATGAAAAAAGGGTTAAAAAGAATTTTTGTGGCAATGTTATGTGTTTTAACTATCATTGCATTGGTTGGTTGTGGTGGCAATAAGGAAAAGGATATTCTGCAAATCAACAAAGAAAAAATTGCTAAAGCTCAAAAAATGAGCGAAACAGAATTAGCTGCAGCTGCCAAGGAAGAAATTGGCGATAATGTTTTCATGTTTAAATCTCAAACAAGTAGTGCAAAATATTCAATAGAAAAATTCTCTGAAAGATATGGAATTAACTATGACAAAGAATTCTCTTCTAAATCTAACAAAGACACTGATACTTATGCTGCACTAGATAGAGTAGCAGGTGGGGATTACTATGCTGACGTACTAATTGTCCAAGAGGTAAAAACCGTTCTTCAATATATGGACCAAGAAATTTTATTAAATTACGTTCCAAAAGATATTGAGGGATTAAAAGAAGAAGATAAATATCCATTAGCTGCTTTATATATCAATAAATTATTTTTATGGAATAAAAAGAACATTGAAGATCCTAATTTCTTTACGAATGTATGGCAATTAGCAGGTTCACCTGAAGAAAGACAAGCTAATCCTGGTCGATATATCGCTAAATCTTCTTTCCAAAGTTCAACTCAAGAAAAAATTAATGCCGGATTCTTAATGTCATTAACTTCGCCACAAGGTATTGCTAAATTAACAGATGCATATCAAAAATTTTATGGTAAAGCATATGTTGATGAGCCAGGCTATAAAAATATTGGATATAAATATATAACGGAATATTTAACTAATATTACTACATGGCACAGTAGTGACACAACAGCCGTGACTGAAACATTAGTTCAAGACACAGCAAATCCAAGAACTGTATTCTACGCATCATTTACTAAACATAAAGGTTTATCTTCTCAATTAGCTCCAAAAGATGAATCTTTCGGAACTAAAGAGGAAAGAGATGCCGAAGGTGTAAGATTAGCAAATGAAATTTTATCTTATGATATTGAATTAGAAGGATTCAACGGTTATTTATACAAAATGTTTACAGTTATTCCTAAGACAAGTAAATATTGCTATACAGCTTGTTTATTTGCTCGATATATGTTAACTGAAGAAGCATTTAATGCTGGTTTCAAAGGGTTCTACGCATACTATTCTCCAATTGAATCAATTCCACAAGCCCCTGGTGATCTACCACTTTCAGTGTGGAAGAAAAGAAATATCGTTGAAGATCAAGCGTATCTAAAAACAACTGATTACGCATTAAAGGAATTAATTGATAATTTAAATAAATCATCAAAATAAACAATAGACAAACTTCATAAAAATGAGCAGCACAAAATTAAAACTCAAAAAAAACTTAAATACATTAAAAACATATTTTAGTAGACCTCAAAATACAATAACAATAATATTTTTAATGATATTACTAGCAACTGTGGTGTTTCCACTCTTTGGGTTGCTTAAAGAATCATTATTAATCCATGCTGGCGGCGAGGCCGCCAGATATGGACTAAAACCTGGAACAGTTACACCAATCCATTGGCATAATACATTATTTCATAGTAGTTCATTAAATAACTTTTACAAGCCTTTATACAGATCTTGTTTAATGGCTTTATTAGCATGTTTTATTGCAATTTTTGTTGGTGGAGGATTAGCATTTTTAATTACTAGGACTAATATCCCTTGTAAGAAGTTTCTCTCTGTTTTTTTCTTGTTCCCATACATTATGCCTTCGTGGTCTATTGCAATGTTCTGGGAAAGTTTTTTTAAAAACTCATCTGTTGATTCAGCTTATAATCAAATTGGTTTTTTAGAATTAATAACTACTATTAGAGTTCCTGAATGGATGGTTTATGGATTCTTCCCTATGGCTATGGTACTAGGAATCCATTATGCACCATTCGCTTATATTTTAATCGGTGGAATTTTAAAAAATATGGATGCCAACTTAGAAGAAGCAGGAACAATTTTGAAAGCATCAAGATTTAAAGTTTTTAGAAGGATTACTCTACCTATTATAAAACCAGGTATCGTGTCTACTTTCCTTCTCGTGTTTTCGAGTTCTATGAGTAGTTATACAGTGCCTGTATATTTAAATAAAAATAATAAATTTAGCACCATATCCATCATGATGCGGCAGGCCCTACAGGACTCAGATAACCGCGGTATTGGATATGTAATAGGTATTATTTTGATTTTAATAACCATGATAATACTTGGGCTTAATAGTCTACTAAGTAGTTCAAGAAAATCTTATGTTACGGTAACTGGAAAATCTGGGCAAATTTCTAAAATCAATTTAAGAAAAGCCAAATGGCCAATATTGATTTTAGCGATGTTTGTTACAGTATTTTTCTCAATTGTTCCGTTAATTACATTTGGATTCCAAAGTTTCCTAACAGTCAATGCCGATGGAAAAGCAATATTCACTAATTATTATTGGCTCACCGATGAGCAAATAACGACTCGGGCTGCGGCCGACAGTAGAGGAATATTACGGAACGCATTAATTTGGAAATCAATTGGAAGAAGTATCTTACTATCATTTGTTGTCGCCTTGATTGTCGGTATGGTGGGTATTCTTTTAGGGTACGCAATTTCTCGCAAGAGAAGATCGTTTGCTGCTAAATCTTTATCAGCGCTATCGTTTATACCTTACTTGATTCCTGCCTTATCATTTGGTGCAACCTATTATGCATTAACATATAATGAAGGTTTTAGATGGTTAAATGGTACATTTTTATTAGTTGTTCTAGTAGCTAGTGTAAAATTCTTACCATTCGCATCACGATCCGGAACTAATGCTATGATGCAACTATCGACAGAGATAGAAGAGGCTGGAATTATGTTAGGAGTTCCATGGAGAAAACGAATGAGCAAAATATTGTTCCCAATTCAAAAGTCTAGCTTCTTATCAGGGTACTTACTACCATTTATATCAACAATGAGAGAATATACATTATTCGCTTTAATTGCACCAGTAGGTTCATTGTTAACACTTTTAATTAGAGACTTTGACACAAGTGGCGTTAGTCAGATTGCAAACGGATTAAACTTCATTATGATGATTGTAATCATTGTGTTAAACTTCTTAATTAATAAGATTACAGGTGCATCAATCGATAAAGGAATCGGAGGAAATTAAAATGCCAAAAATATTATTAGAAAATGTAACTAAAAGATGGGGAGATTTTACAGCAGTTGATAATGTAACATTAGAAATTCCTGATCGTTCCTTCATTACCTTATTAGGACCATCAGGCTGCGGAAAAACGACTATTTTAAGAATGATTGCTGGATTAGAAGATCCTACTAGCGGAAGAATTACCATTGGTGATGAAGTCGTTTTCGATTCAGAAAAAGGGATCAATGTTTCACCATCAAAACGCGATATTGGATTTCTATTCCAAAATTATGCCTTATGGCCACATATGACTGTTTATAAAAATATTGCTTTTGGTCTAGAAACCCTAAAATGGCCAAAAGAAGATATCGACAAAAGAGTTGATGAGCTTCTCAAATTATTAAAAATCGAACACTTTGCAAAGCGTTATCCAAGTGAACTATCAGGCGGTCAACAACAAAGAGTTGCAATTGCCAGAACGCTTGCACCGCATCCTAAAACACTATTTATGGATGAACCACTATCAAATTTAGATGCTAAATTACGATTAGAAATGAGAACCGAATTAAAACGTCTATTCAATACAACTGATTCAACTTTTGTGTATGTAACTCACGATCAATTAGAAGCCATGACACTATCAACAAAAGTATGTCTTTTAAAAACTGGAGTTATTGAACAATACGATGATCCACTCACTTTATATTCTCATCCAGCTAATACTTTTGTTGCTGATTTCGTGGGTAATCCAACTATGAATTTCATTGACTCAAAAGCTAAAAAAGGTTCTAACAAGAAAGAAATTGAAATTGAATTTGCAAAAGCTATATTTAAATTTTCATCAAAGAAAACAATTGACACCATCCCAGAAGATGTAATCGTTGGAATAAGACCAGAATTCGTTAATTTAAATAGCGGTATCGAAGGTGAAATATATTCATCATTACCTTCTGGTATGTCAACTACTTTGATTATTGAATACAGAAATATTTTAATAACTTCTGTGGTTTTTGGTCAAGTTGATTTCGAAATAGGAACACCGATTAAACTTAATTTTCAACCTGATAATGTCGTTTTATTTGATATGGAAAGTGGAGAAAAATTCGCTGAAGGAACTCTATCAATAATAGAAGAATTACCAATTTCTGAAGAAGAACTAGAAGAAATCAAAGCACACTATGAACTAAAGGGTAAAGAGGTTGTTCAGGAAGAAGAAACCGATGACAATGCTGCAGATGAGAAAGTATCATTTGCTGATAAAGTTAAAAACATTTTCAAACGCAAACCTAAAAAGGAAGAATAAATATCAAATACGGCAATGACTTATTTAATTTTTTTTGATATTGACAATACCTTATTAGAAACGGGAAAATCAAGAGTTTCTGCTAACACCAAGAAAATGATACAACATCTTTCTAAAAGAGAAGATGTCATTTTGGGAATCTCAACTGGTAGAGGCCCCACTAGACTAGATGAAGTAAAAGACATATTAAAATACTTTGATGCTTTAGTATTGGGAAATGGTTGTTACATCAAACTATTTAATAAATTGATTTATACTAATTTTTTCTCAAAAGAAGAACTAAAACAAATCAATGATGTAGTCAAAAACTTTGAAGGAGTCTATCTTGGTGGTTCAACTATAAAACATCCTTTCATATTAGATAAAAAAGCAAAAACGATAAATCGTCAGGAAAAAGTATATTCCATAGATGAAATTGGTGATGAAACTTGTCATTTATGGATTAATGGTCATGATTTCGAATCATTAAAACCAATACAAGAAAAATTAAGTCCTTATTTTGATACCTATGTACAAGAAAAACCAGGACTTGATATAGTTCATAAAGGTGATGGAAAATTCAAGGGTATTGAAATAGTCAGAAAAGAGCTTAATTTAAAAACTACACTAATTTGTTGTGGTGACGGACAAAATGACTATGAGATGATTAAAAATGCTGATATAGGAATTTGTATGAGCAACACTAATTTTCCTGAATTAAAAAAGGTATGTCAATATGTTGCACCACCAGTTAGTGAAGATAAGTGGTTTGAATTCTTTCAGGAAATAAAAATTTTATGATCTTAAAATAAATAAAAAAGGGGCTGTAAAGAAATAAAATAACAGCCTCCTTACAAAAACAAAAAGCCACCCTGGAAATCCGGGGTGGTTTTTTGGTATAATTATGTTATGAACAGTAACCTAAATATACATAAT
>JAAYNT010000034.1 GCA_012520715.1 Acholeplasmataceae bacterium | reverse complement strand
TGATGTTATTTCATCATTTCTAATCAGTCTATCAATCACAATTGATATTGAATGTTTTTTATTTTTTTCTAGTTTTGGCGCTTCTTCTAGTAAATATTCCTCATCATTAATAATAACTCTTGAAAATCCATCTTTTAAAAAATTGTCTAATAATTTCTCATGAGTTCCTTTTTGACTTATAACAACCGGCGCCATTACAATTATTCTATCTTTTGACTTTGAGTTTTTAAGTGTAATATCAGTCATCTCTTGAATAGTCTGTTTAGTAAGTGGCTCATTAGAATTTGGACAATAAGGAATACCTATTTTGGCATATATTAGTCTGTAATAATCATAAATCTCAGTAACCGTACCAACAGTTGAACGTGGGTTTTGAGATGTTGTTCTTTGATCAATACTAATTGATGGTGAAAGACCATCAATCGAATCAACTTTAGGTTTTTCAAAACTACCTAAAAATTGTCTAGCATAGGCACTAAGTGATTCAACATATCTTCTTTGACCTTCTTGATAAAGGGTATCAAATGCTAAAGAAGACTTTCCGCTTCCGGAAAGTCCAGTCATTACGACAAATTGATTTTTTGGTATATCTATATTAATATTTTTTAAATTGTTTTCTCTAGCTCCAACAATTTTAATAAAATCTTTATTGCTCATTTAATTTATTTAATAACTCCTCTTCATTTAGTACAGTAATTCCAAGTTCGTTAGCTCTTCTTAATTTAGAGCCAGCATCTTCTCCAGCAATTACATAATCTGTACGTTTACTAACTGATGATGTGATCTTAGCTCCTAATTTAACAAGTTTCTCGCTTGCCTCATCTCTTGTTAGATGAGTCAATCTTCCTGTTAAAACAACAGTTTTATCAGAGAAGAAATGATCATCTACTATTTTTTTTTCTTCTTGAGATAAGTTAAAGCCTTCTTCTTTCATAAAGTTAATTAAGTCTATATTTTTAGGGTCTTTAAAATATTCAATAATACTATCAGCAATTACATCACCAATTTCAAAAATGCTAATTAATTCTTCTTTAGTAGCATTCATAACATTATCAATTGTATGCAAATGATCTACAATTATTTCGGCAACTTTACTACCAACATTTTTAATTCCAAGTCCAAATAAGATTTTGGAAAATGGCATACTCTTGCTACTTTCAATAGAATTAAGTAGTTTATTAATTGATGTAGGTTTATATCCTTTAATTTCTATTAGCTCATCATAGTGATCTTTAAGTTTATAAATATCCATAATATCATTTAAATAACCTAACTCATGCAGTCTTTCTACATTACGCTCACCAAGAGTATCAATATTCAGTGCTGTTCTACTTGCAAAGTGAATTATTGCGTTAACTTTTCTTGATGGACAATCTAAGTTAACACAATAATGATTAGCATCTTCCGGTAGTTTTTGAAGTATACTACCACAATCCGGACAATTAGTAATCATCTCAAATGGTTTTTGATCATTTCTTTTATCTTTATTAACTTCTACTACTTCAGGAATAATCTCGCCCGCTTTTTGAATAAAGACATAGTCTCCTTCTCTGATATCTTTTTCTAAAATATAGTTAAAGTTATGTAGGGTTGCTCTTGAAACATTTGAACCTGACACTTCAACTGTTTCAAAATTGGCAACTGGTACTACAACACCAGTTCTTCCAACTTGAAATGTAATTTCTTTTAATAATGTTTCAACAACATCAGGACTAAACTTATAGGCAGTTGCCCATTTTGGGTGTCTTGCTGTAAATCCCATTTCTTCTTGTTGGTGGAAGTCGTTAATTTTAATAACTACTCCGTCTGTTGGATAATTAAAGTCTTTTCTAATTTTATCGTAGTACTTAATTTGATTTAATAATTGATCTAAATTTTTAACTACATTATGGTTAGGGTTTACATTAAAACCTAATTTGGTTAAATATTTAAGTGCTTCGCTTTGAGTGTTAATTCCAAGTTCATTATAGTTAACTATTGTATAAAAGAAAGCATCTAAGTTTCTACTAGCTGCAATGCTACTATCAAGTTGTCTAATTGTACCACTTGCCACATTTCTTGGATTAGCAAATAATGCTAAGCCTTCTTTTAATCTTTTTTCATTAAGTTTATCAAAGTTAGAAAAAGACAAATAAACTTCGCCTCTTACAGTTATGGAAACTTTATCATTTAAAACAAGTGGTAAGCTTTTAATAGTTTTAACATTTTCTGTAACATCTTCACCAACTTGGCCATCACCTCTGGTGATTGCTTGTGTGAAGATGCCATCAACATAAATTAAACTAATGGCTAACCCGTCTATTTTTAATTCAGTGATTAACTCAAAATCTGTAACTTCTTTTTCTAATCGATTATAAAAATCTGCTAGCTCTTCTTCATTAAAAGCATTAGATAGTGATGTCATTGGAACTAAATGCCTTACTTTATTAAAGCTTTCTAAAACAACTCCTCCAACTTTTTGAGTTGGTGAGTTTGGTTGTTTTAATTCTGGATATTTTTCTTCAAGCTCAATTAATTCTTTCAAATACATATCATATTCATAATCCGAAATTGTCGGATTATCTAAAGTATGATAATCATAATTAGCTTGATTTATTATTTCGATTAATTTGTTAATTCGCTTTAATATTTCCATCTAATCACCTTATCTATTATATCATATTTCATATGATTTTCGTGATATTTGGACTTAATTCTTTGATAAATCTAGATGGCTTTTTATCTATTTCAAATTGGTCTTTTTTAGTGTAACTTATATATAAATAATCCATTGCTCTTGTAATTGAAACGAAGAATAATCTTCTTTCTTCTTCGGTTTCAGAAATTTGGTTTAATGTTGTTTGTGGCATTAAACCTTCTTCAAGACCAATTAGAAATACAATCTTAAATTCTAAACCTTTACTCTCGTGAGATGATAAGAGATTTAAACTAGGTTGTATTAAAGATAAATAACTTTGATAAAACTTAATTTTAAAGTTAGTTGCTCTTGAGTGATTTCTATAAATTATAGCTATATCACTAATTTTATACTCCATACTAATTAATTCTCTTATTTTATTAAGAATAAAGTTTGCTTCTTTTTCTTGATTTAAAAACTCTAAGACTTCTACATAACCATCAGCTTTACGATTGGGTGTTAAAGTTTTTTTAATTCTATGAATATTTTTACTAATCGAAGAATTAGCATATTTTATAATTTTAGTAGATGATCGGTAATTATGACCAAGTGTTAAAAGAGTTGCATTAAAATCATCTAAATATCTATTAATAATTTCGGGATTAGCTCCCCTGAATCTATAAATAGATTGGTCAGGGTCTCCTACTGCAAATACTTTAGTATCACTATTTATTAACATCTTTAATATTTCATATTGCAACTCATTAGTATCTTGAAACTCATCAACAAATATATATTTATATTTTGATATGTATTTGTTTTTAAGTTTTAAAAACATCAACATAATATCATCAAAATCTATTAACTCTTTCGATTCTAAGTATTCTTTATATGTGTTGTATATAAGTGGTGTTTTACCGCCTTGTAAGGAGTTTTTGTAGTTTGCGACTAGTAATAACTCATGTTGTGTAAAAGGTAGTGAAGCAGGGTCAACTATTTTCTTTTGAAGTCCTCTTGATTGTAACTCGCCATAACAAAATCCGTGAAAAGTATTAATTAATACATCTTCATTTCCTAATCTTAATTGCATCTCTTCAGCTGCTTTTCTAGTAAATGTAATAGCTAAAATGTCGCCAGGATTAACACCACTAACAAGTAGGTGTTTTATTTTTTTAATAACGGTTCTAGTTTTTCCAGTTCCAGCTCCTGCTAATAAAAAAATAAAGCGATCTTGTAAGTTGATCGCTTGTTGTTGTTCTTTATTTAATAGCAATTAGATCACCTCTATTAATAATAGAGAGTTAATTACTCGTTTACTTTTTTCAATGCCGGGTGACCTAGCACTAATTTTTTAATACCAAATTTTACTTGAAAAGCAATTGTTGCAACATCACCATTAATTGCAACAACTTTTCCTTTTCCAAATAAATCATGATTAACTGTATCGCCAACTTCTATGAATGATGGCTCTTCAACTTGAGCTTTTTCAAAAGTATTTTGATATTGCATATCATAACCTTTAGCTTCTTGATAGAATCTGGAAACTTGATTGTATTCTGGTCTACCAAATCGATATCTATTTTGTGCAAATGATAAATACAGATGTTTTCTTGCTCTTGTAATGCCAACATAAGCAATTCTTCTTTCTTCTTCAAGGTCAAAACGATCATAGGAGTCAAGAATGTTGGCATTAGGGAATACGCCTTCTTCCATTGCTACCATAAATACTGCATTAAACTCCAATCCTTTAACTTGGTGGTATGTTGATAAAATTACTTTATCTTCTGGTGATACGTTTTTATCAACATCAGTCATTAACGAAATCTCATCAAGAATTGCAGTTAATTTTTGTTTAGTATTTCCATCGTATAAATATTCTCCACGTTTCATAATTCCTTTTAATTCTAAAACGTTTTGAATACGGTCAATACCTTCCTCGCCTTCGGCTATTAGCATTTCTTTATAGCCAGATTCTTTTAATATATAATCAATTAACTCTGCTAAATCAATGTCTTGATTTATTTTATTAGATATTCTAATAATCAAACTATGAAAATCCATTAATGATGCTTTAGTGCTTGGTGCAATATCAAAAGATGAAATTGCATTAAGCATTGCTTGACCGGTATACTTTGCGTAATCTTCAAGTTTACCAACTGTAACATCGCCTAGTTTTCTTTTGGGAACATTAATAATTCTTTTTAAGAAAAAATCATTATTATGATTATGGGCAATTCTAATGTATGCTAGTATATCTTTGATTTCTCTTCTTTGAAAAAAAGATAAACCACCATAGATAACATATTTGATTTGTCTTCTCATAAATACTTCTTCAAATATTCTTGATAAGTAATTACTACGATATAATACAGCAATTTCATTTGGTTTATAATCATAAAATGAAATTAATTCATTTATTTTATCGGCAACATAAATAGCTTCATCAATATCTCTTCTAAAATTAATAAATGTTGGAATATTTCCTGTTCCTAGATCACTTGTTAATTTTTTACCTTCGTAATCTGGATATCGTTTTGTATTTTCGTTAATTAATCTGTTTGCGCATTCTAATATTCTATTAGTTGAACGATAGTTTTTAGATAGAGTAATAACTTTAGCATTATAATCTTTAATAAACTCTTCGTTATTTTGATATCTAGCCCCTCTAAAAGAATAAATGGATTGATCCGGATCTCCAACCACACAAATATTTTGACTTTTATTTACTAAAAGTTTTAATATTTCATATTGAATGTGATCAGTATCTTGAAACTCATCAACTAAAATATACTCAAAATATTCTTGATAATGTTCTCTAATTGTTGATTCTTTTAATAATATTTCAAGGGTATATAAAAGCAAATCATCAAAGTCTGCTAAATTGTTCTCAACCAGATACTTCTGATATCTTTCCCTTACTCTAACTAAATCATCACTTTTAAAATAATATCTATGGTACCCAACCTTTAATGCTGAGACTTGATTATATAAATTTTTGGAAGGAAATAGTTTTTCATCTATGTCTAATTCTTTTATGATATCTCTTATTATTTTTTTAGCATCTTCTTCATCAATTACCGTAAAAGCCTCATCCATGCCATTTTCTAAAATTGAGATATGTCTTCTTAAAAACTTTAGTCCAAATGAATGAAATGTAGAAGTCCACGGAAGTGGTGGACTATAATTTAGTATTTCATAAATTCGATCTCTCATTTCTCTTGCAGCTTTATTAGTAAATGTTAGTGTTAATATTCGTTCAGCCGGTACACCATTATTTACAAGATATGCAATTCTTGAAGTAAGTGTCATTGTTTTTCCAGTGCCCGCACCAGCCACAACAAAAAGCGGTCCATCCATATGTCTGACCGCTTCACGTTGTTCTAGATTTAAATATTCTAATATTTTATCTTGCATTAAATCCTCTTATCTATACGAACTTTTTAAAGCAACAATTTGATTGAATACTATTTCTTTATCAGTTGAGTCATAATCAACTGAGTAAAAGCCTTGTCTGATGAATTGGAATTTTTCTTCAACTTTAACATCTTTTAAATAGTTTTCTACATAACCATGATCAACATGAATTGAATCATGATTAAATCTAGCGATATAATCATTTGATTCATCATTGTCATCAAGTAGTGGCGAAAATCTTCTAAATTCAGCTGGAATAGCTGTTGTTGCTTCTAACCAGTGAATAGTTCCATTTGGTTTTCTACCTGTAAAGTTAGTACCACTCTTAGTTTCTATATCATAAGTAGCAAGTACTTCAATTATATTTCCGTTATCATCATATACAACGTCGTTTGCTTTTATGAAGTATGCATTCATTAATCTTACTTCTGCTCCTAAGTATAATCTTTTATACTTGCGATTTGGTCTTTCTACAGCGAAATCATCTTGTTCGATGTAGATGTGTTTTCCAAAGTAGATAGTTCTAGTTTCATCTGATAATTCTTCATTAAGTGGAACTTCTATTTTTTCTGGTTCGCCTTCATAGTTAGTAATAGTAACTTTAAGTGGTTGTTTAACTGCCATTAGGCGGTTAGTTGTTTGTTGTAAGTCTTCTCTTACAAAGTGTTCTAACATATCAATTGATGCTGAACCGTTAGTTTTAGAAAGTCCTGATGCTAAAATAAAGTTTCTAATCGCATTTGGTGTATACCCTCTTCTTCTTAGTCCTTGCAGGGTTGGAAGTCTTGGATCATCCCAGCCACTTACTAGTTTTTTTTCAACTAATGTTCTTAAATATCTTTTAGACATTACAGTTTTTTCGATATTTAGACGACCAAATTCAATTTGGCGTGGAATTTTAGGCATCTCAGTATGTTTAACAAACCAATCATAAAGTGGTCTGTGGTCTTCAAATTCTAAACTACAAAGTGAGTGGGTAATTCCTTCAATTGCATCTTCTAGTGGATGTGCAAAGTCATACATTGGATAAATTACCCATTTATTACCGGTGTTATGATGTTCTTCATAACTAATACGGTAAACTACTGGGTCTCTCATATTCATATTAGGACTTGCCATATCTATCTTAGCTCTTAGTACTCTTTCGCCTTCTTTGTATTTACCGTCTCTCATCCCGTAAAATAGTTCTAAGTTTTCTTCAACTGAACGATCTCTATATGGTGAGTTTCTACCTGGTGTAGTAACAGTTCCGCGGTACTCTGATATTTCTTCTGCCGTTAAATCACAAACAAAAGCTAATCCTTTTTTAATAAGGATTATCGCTCTATCAAACATTTCTTGAAAATAATCTGAGGCAAAATAAACAGCTTCTGGCTCATATCCTAACCACTCGATATCTCTTTGGATTGATTTAACAAATTTTAATTCTTCTTTTTCTGGATTCGTATCATCAAAACGTAAGTTAGTATAACCACCAAAGTGTTTAGCTAACTCAAAGTTAATGATGATTGCTCTGGCGTGACCAATATGTAAATATCCATTTGGTTCTGGTGGAAATCTAGTAATAATTTTAGTGTGTTTTCCACTTTCTAGATCGTTTTCCATAATCGTTTTTATAAAATTAGATTGGTTTTTCATAATACCACTCCTTAAATAATATTATATAATATTATTCGTTTTTTAACAAGCAGATCCCTTTTAGAATTAACTGTATTAATAGTAAAAAAGCTAGAGAATTTCTCTAGCTTTCATCTTTACTTATTATCTTATTTTCTAAGATAGTGGAATTAGTTGAATTGCTTGTGGAACTCTAGTTCCTAATTCCATAAATAATTTATTTCTAAATGCTAATCTTTCAGCTTCTTCTAAATCATTGGCAGCATCAATAACCGCTTTTACTTCTTCGTGTGTTATTTCACTACGATCTTTATCTT
Organism: Acholeplasmataceae bacterium; assembly: GCA_012520715.1. Lineage (GTDB taxonomy): Bacteria > Bacillota_I > Bacilli_A > Acholeplasmatales > Acholeplasmataceae > DUQW01. The sequence continues at coordinate 537 of JAAYNT010000034.1, read as the reverse complement.
TTATGTGGTGATATTCTGCTGCTACACTTGGATATGTTCCAACTGATTCTTGCACGACATCTACAATAACTGATTGAATATCATTAATAATAGCAATCTTAGCATCGTCTTTACCAGTATAAGTTAGTTTTAAGTGACCAGTTTTTACTTCAGTATCTTTGTGTCTCATCGCATCAGTCGCAAAGCTTGATAAGAACTGACTAATAATAATGACGTTTTGTTGGAATGCTTCAGCTCCACCAAACATATCAAGTAATTGTTGGGTATCTTCTTCATCTAGTTTAATATCTTTACCGACATATAACTTACCTAAATTAAAGTGTAAGTCAACTTCATGATGATCAAGAATTAGCTCTACTTTTAATGTAGTAACAAATTTCTTATTTGGATCAAGTGATTCGGTGTCACTAAATGATAGCTTTAAGTTTAAAAACATCTCGCCATTATTAATAGTTATTGTTGGTGTTGATAAATCTAGTTTATATGTTTTATCTCCTAATTCAAATGTTTGATCAATGTCTAGTGAATCTCTTGTGT
>JAAYNT010000033.1 GCA_012520715.1 Acholeplasmataceae bacterium | reverse complement strand
ATCATATACTTCTGATAACCAATAGTTAGCAGTAATAGCTCCAGAGTTGTTTAAAATTAAACCACCTAAAGAGTAGTTAACTGTTGAGTTTTCTTTAACTCTCCAGTCATTAATATTTAAATAATCTTCAACAGTCTTTTTGTAGTTAAATACTGTTTCCTTAGTTTGACGCATACGTGCACGATCGCGACGGTATAAGATATATTTTTTAGCTACCTCTTGGTCAACTGTCATTAAATACTTTTCTACTTCGTCTTGTACTTCTTCAATTTCAATAATTTCAACTTGTTTTTCATTTAAAATTCTTACAATGTCTGCTGCATATGTAAAAGACTCCAAATCTTTGGATCCGCCGAACGCTTTATTAATTGCTACCGCAATTTTTGAAGGATCAAATTTTTGAAGTCTACCATCTCTTTTTCTAATTTGTTTAATCATTTTAACATCCCCTTTACTTTTCGATATTTTTATCTTTGTATTTACAGTATAAGGAATTAAAAGTGATTAATCAAGTATTTAATAAATGAAAGTAAAATGATTTGTTTTACATTGTTTTATCATTAAGTTTTTATTGATTTTCCCACATTTGAATAAATTCTTTTACCTTAGAAGGTTGTGTATCTTTTAACACTTGATCATTTATAATGATAGCTGGTGTTGATGTTATCTCGTAGTTATTAATAAGTTCTCTAAATATGTCTTCGTTTTCATATTTTGAAACTTCCTTAATGATGTCGTTATATTTGCCTTTTAAGCCAAACTTAAAAAACATTTTTAACTTATCACAATTAGGGCAACTCGGTTGTGTTAAAATAATAATTTCGCTCATAGTTTAAAAATCAAAGTCATCATCAGAGATAGCTTCTGTTACCATCTTTTGATAACCTGTTCCTTTCATTGAAAAATAGTCGTGTGTTTTTGTTTCTGTATTTAATCCGTTTAATACTACTGGATTAATTGGCTCATTAGGAAAGTGTTGGTCAAATCCTAAATTCATAAGTGCTTTATTAGCATTGTATTTAACAAACCTAATAACATCATCGGTAAGTCCGACTTGATCATACATACTAGATATTAATCCGTATTGTTCATCAAATAATGTTAGTAAGAATTTATTCATCCAAGCTTCTTGTTCAACTTGAACATTTTTTGGAAACTTATCAAATATATCTTGTGCAAGTCTTCCAACATATAACCCGTGCACTGATTCATCTCTTAATATTAGATTAATTATTTCACCGGCCTGCATTAACTTGCCTTGTCCGTAAAAATATAGTGGATAATAAAAGCCTGAATAAAATAACCATGTTTCTAAAAATACCGATGCAACCATTGCTTGCCATTTTACTATTTCAAATAACTCAGGTTTATAGTCTTCATGTTTATATTTGCGGTAGTAATTTTGACGGTCTAAGGCTTCATAAGCGCCTACAATTAGATTCATGATTCTTCTAAGATTAGGGTGGTTTTCGCCCCACTCAAATAAATCATTAATCTCAGGCGTTGTCATATAAGTCATAAAGATATTGGAATAACTCTTTGCATGAACTGCATTTTCCATCGCAGCCATAAAGTTTAAAACCGCTTTTTGCTGATGCTTATCATCAGTAATTGCTCTTGAGACAACTGGCATTCCAATATCTCCTTGATATGTATCTAAAAACGTAAGAACCATTAAGTTTTTAGCATACGTATCTTTAATGTTATCAGGAAGTATTCCCCAGACATTTAAATCTGGTTGTAAGCTAATATCTTCTGGACGCCAAAACTGTGATAAGTTTTGCTCGTAGAAGTGTTGAGTATAACCATCATCTACTTCATTCCAATTAGCACCAGTAAAATCATTGTCTGTTTCAAAATGTAGTTTTTCTTTTTTCATAATTATCCCCCTTTATACAACACATGATTCGCACTCTTCAATAGATAGTTTTCTAGTACGAATATAATATACTGTTTTAATTCCTTTATGATGTGCATATAAATAATATCTTTGAATATCTCTTGTTGTTTCAAGTGATGTTATTCCTAACTCCATTGATACACCTTGATCGATATGTTTTTGAACGGTTGCAATTAAATCAATAACTTTATAATTATCAATATCATAACTAGTTTCATACATAAACTCAGCTTCTTTTAGATGTGGCATTGGGAAAAATGTATGTGATCTTCCAAATGTACGTTCTTCAACTAATTGTTTAATTGGTGTTAATGAAGCGGTTGCTGACATTAAATAACTAGTTGATCCATTTGGTGCAACAGCTAGTCTATGTGAGTTATAAAGACCGTGCTTCATAACACTTTCTTTTAATTTATTCCAATCTTCATCGGTTGGAATATAAATGTTTTCAAATATTTTTGCGACTTCTTCACTTTTTGGATAAATTGCTCCGCGATTATCAAAATATGTACCATCAGCATATTTTGATGTTTCAAAAGTGTAAAATATTTCTTTAGTTTCAATTGCTTTTTGGTTTGAGTGAACTAAACTATAGTAGTTTACAATATTGAAAAAAACATCAACTAATTCAATACTTTCTTCACTTCCATAAAGAATCATATTTTTAGCTAAAAATCCGTGTAGCCCCATCATCCCAAAACCAACTGAACGCATTAAATTATTAGCTTTGTAGACACCTGGAACATGTTTTAATTCAGTATTTTTAGATACTGAATTCATAACATCCATTGCTGCAAAGACAGTTTCTTTAATGGTATTATTTTCAATCATGTTGCCAATATGGCCACTTGATAAGTTACATGATACGTCTAAACCAATTTGATCGTCTTCTCTTTTATCATAATCAGCATAATGTGAAGTAATTGTTGGTTGCAAGATTTCTGTACAAAGGTTTGAAAACTTCACTGGCATTGCAAGTGGGTTTTCTTTGTTAACATTATCAATAAACATCACATACGGATATCCTGATTCTCCTTGAACTTGCGTAATCATTTGAAGTAGTTGTCTTGGGTTAATAGCTCTTTTTCTAACATTTGGATTTTCAACTAACTTATCATACCAAGAGTCAATATCTGCTGCGACATCATTAAAGTCTACTCCGTACTCTTGGTAGATAGTATGTGGATAAAACACATACATATCTTTATTTTCTTTTGCAAGTTCAATCATTTTATTAGGTATTACTACTCCAAGTGATAATGTTGCAAGTCTAATATCGTCGTCTGCATTTAGTTTTTTAGTTTGTAAAAAATCAATAATATCAGCATGGAAAACACTTAAGTAAGCCACTCCCGCACCAGTACGTTGTCCCATCTGGTCAGCATATCTAAAGTTATTATCAAGTAGTTTTGCAACACCTACAACTCCTTTTGATACGTTAGGAATCCCTTTAATTGATTCTCCCTTAGCTCTTAAAGAGTTTAAGTTAATAGCTACCCCGCCACCAATTTTAGATAATTGCATTGAAAACTCAGAAATTCTTGATATATCGTTTAATGAATCGCCAGCTTCTAGCAAGAAGCAAGAAACAAATTCACCGCGATGTTTTTTACCGGTATTTAAAATAATAGGTGTGGCTGGTGTAAAGTCTTGATTAATTAATGATTTAATTAATCTTTTTGCCATTTCAAAATCACCATTAGCATGATATAGTGCAACTACACTAAGTCTGTCTTCATATGTTTCTAAGTAGTTTTTCTGGTCTCTTGTTTTTAAGGCATAATCATTGAAGAATTTTGATATTCCCATATAAGTAGGAAACTTAAAATTATGATTATAAGCAATATTATATACTTCTTTTATTTGATCAATTGAGTATTTATTTAAAAATTCTTCTTCATAATATTCATTATCAATTAAATATTTTAGTTTTTCTTCAAGTGTTTTAAATCTTAAAAGTTTTGGTTTTACTTCGCCTTCTAAAAATGCTTCTGCCGCTTCTAAGTCTTTGTCTAAATTAACGATGTTACCATCACTATCTATAATTTCATTATTTAATATTACCCATTTTGGAATTTGTGTATTAATCATTTAACTTATCCTCCTTATATTTATTAATCCAATTAATTACATACTGTCTATCTTCTAAAAATCCTGGCCCTTCAAATTTAATAATTAAAGGAATTTTAAATTGTTCTTGGATCTTATCCCCAGCAGCACCATAGTTCGCACCCCAATTACGATTACCACTAACTACTACTCCGACAACTTTTTTATGCCAAACTTTTAAAAAGTTTAGTGTTGTATCAGGAATCTTTCCAAATCCATGTGATCTAGTAGCTAGTAATATTTCATCATCTCTATTAAAATTAAACTCACTAATAGAAATTGCTTCAAGTCCAAGACTTTGGGCAAATCTTTTAGTTTGTCCAGTTAAACTATCATATATTACTATCATACTTATCATCACTTTCTTTATTATCTATAATCTTATTTATAAAACTTATAATTTTACTGCGGGTTTGTATTTCCATTATAGATTATTTTTAATTGTATTCCAAAGCATTTGCAATGAAAGTAAAATGAATGTATTTTCATATTTTTTACACCATAATTTACTAAACAAAAAAGGAGACTTTCCTTGTCTCCTTTTATAGCTAATTTATGTTATTTATTTTTGTAAGGCTGTAATAATTGCCATCTTGTAAACTTCTTCTGCGTTACATCCTCTTGATAGGTCATTAATTGGAGCATTTAATCCTTGAAGGATTGGCCCTAATGCTTCAAAATCTCCTAATCTTTGAGCAATTTTATAACCAATATTACCACTATTAATATCTGGGAATACAAAAACATTAGCTTGTCCAGCTACTTTAGATGTTGGAGCTTTAATTTTAGCAACTCCCATATCAAAAGCAGCATCAAATTGTAATTCACCATCAACTGGATAAGATAAGTCCATTTCTTTTAATCTGTTAGCAGCGTTAGTCATCTTTTTAACATCTTCACCTTTTCCAGATCCATAGCTACTATATGATAGTAATACAACTTTTGGATCAATTCCAAAGATTTTTGCTGTTTCAGCACTTTGGAGTGCTATTTCAACAACTTGATCTTCATCTGGATGTAAGTTAATTGCACAATCAGCCATAATATATCTTTCTTCAACGCCATCTTTAACTCTTCTCATTAAAAATGAACTTGATACTATTTTACTACCAGGTTTTGTTTTAATAATTTGAAGTGCTGGTCTTACTGTATCGGCTGTTGAGTAAGTTGCCCCACCAAGTAGGCCAACAGCATAACCTAGTTGAACTAACATTGTTCCAAAGTAATTGCCTTTAGTTAATAACTCGTTAACTTGTTCACGAGTCATTTTACCTTTTCTAATTTCAAACATTGCTTCTTGCATTTCATTAATTTTATCGTATTTATCAATTTCAATAATTTCTAAGTTTGAAATTGATAAGTTGTTTTCTTTTGCAAGTTTTTCAATAACTTCTTTTCTACCAATAACAACAGGCACTAAAACTTCTTCATTTAAAAGTCTTACCGCTGCTGATAATACTCTAATATCTTCGCCTTCTGTAAAAACGATTCTTTTTGATTCTTTTTTTAATTTTTTAATCATTTCATTAAACATATTATCTTCCTCCACACTTTACTATTATACCTTTTTTAGTAACTTTTATCAAAAGTTTTCAAACTAAAATTTATTAACTTATTCATCCTCTTTTTTATTACAGTGGTAAATATTTTTACCATAGTATGTAATTTTAAGATAGATGTTGATAATTAAATCGTATAAATAAAAAAATAAACTAGTATCATACGATAATAGTTCGTTTTTTTAATTGTTATGCTTACTTAATAACAAAAAAGTATAAAATTAATGCTCCACCTAAAATTTGTAAAAGTAGAGATCCAAAGTTAACTACTTTAAAATACCATTTATCAGTTTTATGTCTTTTTAAATACATACCAGCAATACCACCGATTGCTCCAAATAAAAATGATGATAAAAGTAAGGTTTTTTCTTTTGTTCTCCATTTACCACTAATTGCTTTTCTTTTATCCCAGCTATATAAGAAAAAAGAAATAAGTGACATTAAAATTATTACGCCTAAATAAATATATAAATAATACACATCTTTCATTTTAACACCACAATTAATTATATCATATATAAATAATTAATTATGGCTAAATGTTTACTATTTTTTTATCTTTAAAACTGCCATTTCATAAGTAAATGGCTTTGAAATAAGCCTTTCAATTGTCTTACTTTTATGTAGTTATTTTGGGTTATTTAGATTGTAAATAACTAAGTTTTTTTCATTGACACTTTCATTGAAATCTATAATTTTATATGATAAATTACATACCACAAAGGAGGCAAAAATATGAAAAAATATCAAACACATCGTAATATAATTTGTATTGATTTAAAAAGTTTTTATGCTTCCGTTGAATGTGCCTTAAGAGGATTAGATCCTTTTAAAACTATGCTTGTTGTAGCTGACAAATCAAGAGGAGATGGCTCTATTTGTCTTGCTACAACACCATATTTAAAAGAACTTGGCGCTCCTAGCAGGGGCCGCATCTTTGAACTACCAGAACATCTTAAAGAAGACATTATCTATGCAAAACCTCGAATGAAGAAATACTTAGAATACACAATGAAAATTGTTGAGATATACTTATCATTTATCTCAGATGAAGATTTATATGTCTATTCAATTGATGAAGCATTTTTAGATGTTACTAATTATTTAACTTATTATAAAATGAGTGACTTTGAATTAGCTGAAAAGATTTGTAAAACTATTGAAGAAAAGCTAAGTTTACCAGTTAGCTGCGGGGTTGGCCCTAACATGCTTCTTGCAAAGCTTGCCATGGACTTAGAAGGCAAACATTTAGAACACTCAATTGCTAAGTGGACTTATGATGATGTTAAAGAAAAACTATGGCCAATTCAACCACTATCAAAGATGTGGGGAATTGGCAGGAGGATGGAGAGAAATTTTAATTTAATGGGTATCAGAACAATTGGTGATTTAGCCAATTATGATGTTATAGAATTAAAAAGAAGATTTGGCGTCATTGGTGAAGAATTATACTATCATGCTAATGGTATTGATATGAGCATGATCCAAGATAAGTATTTACTTCGTAGTAAAAATAAAAGTTTTGGTAATTCACAAGTTTTATTTAAAGATTACTATGTACCAGATATTTATACTATTATTATGGAAATGGCAGATGAAATATCAAGAAGACTGCGAATGGCTAAAAAACAAGGTAAAACCCTACACATCGGCATTGGTTATTCCAAAGATTTTGGTGGCGGCTTTAGCCGTCAACGCTCTTTTGAATATCCAACCAACTCATTTACTACTATTTACAAGATGTGTTTATCGATTTTTGATTCTTTATATGATAAGGAAAGTGCGATTCGCAGTGTTAGTATTTCAATAAGTGGACTTTCTAATATTTCCAATGTATTACAATTATCTATGTTCGATGACTATGATGAAATGAAACGTGAGGAAAAGCTACTGTCAATGATTGATAAAATAAAACTTGCTCATGGGAAAAACAGTGTTAATCGTGGTTCCTCTTTAACAAAAGCATCTACAATTAGAGAACGCAACAAATTTATAGGAGGCCATCATGAATAACTATGTTGATCGTGGCATTATTAAATGGGCTCCTTTTGATGGTCTTGCTGGGTTTAATGATTTGTATAATGACTTAAAATACCAGTTAGGTAAAAAAGATAAACCACTATTATCAGAGGAACAACTTTATTATATGGATATAACTTTAAAAGAAGCTGTAATTAATAATAGTGAAGTTATGATAACATATTATAAAAATGGTTATTTGTCCACTTTGTTTGGTTATATAACTAAATTAGATGATTTAAAAAGATTGATTTATTTAGACGCCATTCCATTTAAAATTGATCAAATCGTTTCTATAGAGTTAATTTAATAAAAAAGCCCAATTTCTACTTGATGTAGATTTGGGCTTTTTTTAATATTTTTTATGTTATTTTTGTTTGTTTAATTCGTGGTAAAATATTTTTTTAATTGTTTCTTGGTCTAAAAATGGATAAACAGCAGTCATATTTAATCCTTCAAAATTACCATCTAAATACTCATCAACCATCTTATCTAATGCCGCTGATGAGACAAATGGAAATAGCGCTGTTAAGTCTTTTGTAGGAATCGTCTTCATCTTAGCGATAAAGATTTTATCGCAGTCACTTTCTTCTAAGAAAGGAAAGACTGTCGATAATTTTAAGTCTTTAGTTTCTTCTTTATCTTCAAGAATCATTTCGACTAATTCTTTTTTCTCTTTTTCTCCTAAAAATGCTAACATTGCGGCAATACTGTTACCTTTAGAGCCACCTAAATCAACAAAAACATTTCTAATTCCAGCAAAAGCTTCATTAATTATACCTGAGATGTCTTCTACTGATTTAAATTCATGTTTTTCTTTTGTTTGTTTTTTCTTACCATCATATAAATCTTCAGATAATTCAAAAATATCATCTCTTAGATTTTCTACTTCTTCTAAAAATTCTTCTGCATGTTCATAAATTGCATCTACTCTTCGTAGTAGTCTATTTTGATTAGATGATCTTTCTAAGTTGATCTTTTCTTTCATTTCTTCGACTTCTTCAAATAGTTCTTCTAAATTTTCAAAGTCTTCACTTAATAAATTTAGATCAAGCTCTAATTGATCAAAATCGGATTCTAATCTTTCTAATTCTGGTGTTGGGTTCTTAGTTTGCTTTTTTTCTAATAACTTAACTGAATCATCTAACTCAATTTTAGCTTCTTCTAAACTAATAGTTATATTTTCAATTAGTTTTTCTAGTTCATTATATCTAGATACAGCATTACCCATTCTTCTTTCTCTTCTTCTATTTACAAATTTTTCACTCATGTTTTATTCCTCCTATAAACTTAAGTTCTGATGGTGTTAACTTTGGTAATAACTCATTCCAATTAGCAGTTATTGAACCATCTCGTAGTTTAGATAAAACTACTATTCTCTCACTGGGGGATAGTTGGTAAAAGATATCGGGGATATTAACTTTTAATTTACCACTAACTATCCAGTTAATAATAAGTTGTCTGTCATGATTTTTAAAGATATCATTTTCGTTTACTTCAAATGATTCATTTAAACAAAGTAAATCATCAAATGACACATTAAAAATTCTTGATAGCTCAACTACCATATCGACTGGCGGGACAGCATGACCTCTTTCCCAGCGTGATAAAGCTTGACGCGTCACAAATACTTTATCTGCTAGTTCTTCTTGAGTTAGGTTATTTTTCTGTCTTAGTTTGATTATTTTTTCTCCGACTCTTTTTGGATCTATCATTTCTTACCCCTACTTCAATTCTAACACCAAAAATTAATAATGTCACGCAACAATTTGTTGCATGAAGTTATTAATTTAATTTTTTAAATACTTAACTTTAGTAACCGCTGATATAATTGAGCGGTAAACAGGAATTACTAATAAAATAGCCCAGTACGGATGCCAACCTGTATTGTTTGGCATAATTATTCCAATACTAACATAAGTTGCAATTGCTACCATCTCAATTGAGAAATACGATGGTTTTTTCTCAATTATAGCCCAAACTAGTGAGCTAAATATTGGAATAAGTAAAAATATTAACCATCCTGGATGCCACATATTAAGAAATACTCCTAATAATATATACCCTACAATAACTATAACTGTAAAAGATGATACAAATGCTTCTTTAATAGCTTTTTTACGTTTGTGTCTAGTAATTACGCTATTATAGCTACCTTCTTGGATCTCACCTTCAATAATATCATTTTCTTCTTCTTGTAGTCTTCTTTTTCTTCTCCTGTTTACAAAATTGATTTTCATAATAATTCCTCCTACAGTTTAATTTTAGCACTAATTTATAAAATTGTCACGCAACAATTTGTTGCATAAAAAAGCGACTAAAAGTCGCATTTAATACTAATTATTATTAAATTAAAATAATTGTGAATGTTTATGAGCACCTGTTGCAATAAAGATTACCCACTCTGATATGTTTACTGAGTGATCAGCTACTCTTTCTAAATACTTACCAATTAGTAGTATTGAAATTACATTTTCATAACCTTGTTTGTTTTCTCTTAACCATTTTGAAACTTCTTTTATTAATTTTTGATAATCACTGTCAACTAAATCATCATCTTTAATAATAGATATAGCAAGACTAGAATTATTATATGGTGATGATGAAGAATATAAAGTTGTTCATATTGAGATGCCTATAACTTATGAAAATATAATTAAATCATTAAAGGAATTATCATTAGATGAATTACAAGCACTTAAAGGTGCTATAGACTTAATGTTAAGTATGAAGAAATAGGAGGACATATAAATGGTGTTTAGAATTTTAGGAACAATCGTTTTGGGTATACCAGCACTTATTATATTAACTATTGGAGTGCTTATGCTTATATCATTTGTATTAGAAAGAAGACCTTTAGTAGAGATTTTGATTGCTCTATTATTAGAAGTATTCAAGGTGGCACCTTTTGTGGCTATTATTGTTATAATTTGGTTAATATAGATATGAAAAACCAATGACCAAAATGAAAAAAGAGGCAAAAGCCCCTTACATTATATGAACCCATAGTTGAGATTATGGCTTAACCGCCATGTTATCGGACTATAGAGCAAATTTATTACTGGCGGAGGAAGAGGGATTCGAACCCTCGCACCAGTCTCCCAGTCTAACGCGTTAGCAGTGCGTCCTCTTGAGCCTCTTGAGTATTCCTCCGTCTAAGCGCAATTGTGTGCGCTTATATATGATAACTTATTTTTAAAGTTTTGTCAATTCTTAATCATTGTAAGTCCAACTTTACCGCGTTTTGTATCGATATTTAGGACATAAACTTTAACAATATCTCCAACATTTACAACATCAGATGGATGTTTAACATATGATTTACTCATCTTTGAAATATGTAATAGTCCATCTTCATGTAATCCAACATCAATAAATGCTCCAAAGTCAACTACGTTTCTAACTGTTCCTTGAAGTTCCATTCCTTCAACTAAATCTTCAAGAGTTAAGACTCCTGATTTTAAAATAGGTTGTGGAAATTCATCTCTTGGGTCGCGCAGTGGTGCTACAAATGCATCTAGAATATCATCTAGTGTGTATCTATCTACATTTAAATCGCTTGCTAGTTCATTACGGTTTATGTTATGTAATAGTAGTTCTATTTCAGGCTTACCAAACATATCACCAGTAATGTTAAATCGCTTCATAATCTCTTTAGCTATTTCATAGCTCTCAGGGTGAATCGAAGTCATATCCAGCGCTTCTTCTCCGTCTCTAATACGTAAGAATCCTACTGATTGTTCATATGATTTAGCTCCAAGATATGGAACATCTAATAACTCTTCTCTTGAGTTATAACGCCCTTGTTTGTTACGTTTTTTAACAATACTATCAGCAGTTCTTTTAGTTAGACCCGATACATAAACAAGTAGTGCTTTTGATGCAGTATTAACATCAACACCTACTGAGTTAACGGCTTGCGTTACAACAAAGTTTAACTGATCGTTTAACTTTCTTGGTGTAACATCGTGTTGGTATTGACCAACACCAATTGATTTTGGATCAATTTTTACAAGTTCAGAAAGTGGATCTTGTAGTCTTCTTGCAATTGAAGCAGCTGAGCGTTGTTCTACTTCTAAATCTGGAAACTCCTCTCTTGCTAAATCACTTGCTGAGTAAACTGAAGCTCCTGCTTCGTTTACGATAACATATTGTGCTTTTAAGTTAGTGTTTTTAATAACTTCGGCGATAAACTCTTCAGTTTCTCTTGAAGCTGTTCCATTACCAATAGCAATTAATTCAACTTTATATTTACTTACTAATTGGAAAACTCTTCTAGCGGCTTCATTTCTTCTTGTTTCTCCAAATAGATGTGGATAAATAGTATCCACTTCTAATACTTTACCTTGCTTGTCAACAACAGCCAGTTTACAACCAGTTCTAAAGGCTGGGTCAACTCCTAAGATGACACGCCCTTGAAGTGGTGGTTGTAGTAATAAGTTATGTAAGTTTAATGAGAAAATCTCAATTGCTTGTTCTTCTCCAACTTCTGTAAGTTCAGCTCTAATTTCACGTTCAATACTTGGAAAGATTAATCTTTTTAATGAATCATCGATTGCTTGTTTAATATAAGGTGTTGCTGTTGATTTTTGATTAGTAATTACTTTTCTTTCTAAGTAATTAATCATCATATCACGGTCTATATCAACTTTAACTGAAATAACTTTTTCTTTTTCTGCTCTGTTTATTGCAAGAGTACGGTGTGGTTTTATTTTTGATACAGGTTCACTGTATTCGTAATAAATCTTGTAAACTTCTCTTTCATCAATTGCATCTTTTCGCTTAGTAGAAACAATTTCTCCGTTATCTTTTAACATTTGACGCAAATCTTTACGATATTCAGCTTCATCACTTACTGCTTCAGCAATAATAAATTTAGCACCTTCGATGGCTTCTTCAACTGTGTTAACTCTTTTTGCTTCTTCTTCCTCAGTTGGTGTTAAATATTTTTTTGCTTCTTCTAAAACAGATGTTTCGGGAAAAGTTAACATCCAATCTGCAAAAGGTTGTAAACCTTTAGCGATTGCTTCGGTAGCTTTTGTTTTTCTTTTTTCTTTAAACGGGCGGTATAAGTCTTCAACATCTACTAACTTTTCAGCTTTTAATATCTCAGCCTTTAACTCTGGTGTTAACATACCACGCTCATCAATTAATCTAATAACATCTTCTTTACGAGTAAATAAGTTATTAGCATATTCCCATTCTTTATAAATTGAATTTATTTGTTCTTCATCTAATCCACCAGTTGCTTCTTTACGATATCTAGCAATAAAAGGAATTGTATTTCCTTCATCTAATAGATCTAATACGGTATTAACTTGTTTTAAGCTAATTTTTAAGTTTTGGCTTACTTCTTTTAATACTTGTTCATTCATATGATCAAAAACCTTTCCAATACTAATAATATTTATTAGTATTATACCATTATATGTAGTTTTTATCAATTATTTAAGGAAGTAAAAAAGCTGGATTGCTCCAGCTTTTATACACTTAAATAATGTTATTTGCCTAATAATTTTAAGACGTCTTCCATTAAACCAACGAATTCAAATTTAGATTGACTTTCGGAAATAACTATTACAAATGGTAACATATTAGGGCTAGAATATTCTAATTCTTTTAAAACAGTATCTTCTGCACCTAAGATTTCACTATGTAAATCTAAATTAATTAGGACAACTCCAGTTTTATCATCTGAAGTTGTCGTGATAGCATCTAAGAAATCTTTATTTTTTAGATCTTTTTCACGATAGAAAATCATATAAGATGTTTCTTTAACTAATTCTAGATACGCTTTTACGTTATCTCCTTGGTTTAAATCCATGATGTTTTTATCTACAACAACTGTAACAACATCTTGGTAAGTTAGATGAATTTCATCTTTAACTGGACTTTCAGCTGGTTTTTTATTACTTAGTGATACAACAATTAAAGCAACTATTAACGCTACTACTAAAGTAATTAAAACTCCAACTCCGACCGCCATTAAAATTTTGGCTGCTTTTGATTCTTCAACTTCACCACGACGACGACCAGATTGACTTGGTGCTAGTGGTTTTGTAGCTTTTTCTTTTTTATTTCTTTGCATATTATCAACTTCCATTCTAAAATATTATACATTTTTAATAAATTTTAATCAATTGTTATTAATCTAAATTTACATTTTTATCCTTCATCTTTTTCTCTAAGCTCTCTAATTTTTATAAAACGATGATTTAAACCTGACCTACTTATTTTTTTACCATACTTTAAAAAATATGCTTCTTCTAATTCTGATAAGCTTAAATCAGGGTTTTCTAATCTTAAATCAGCAGCTTCTCTTAATCTTGGATTTAGGGCTTCTAAAGTAAGATGTTTTTTAACATAATTAATATCATCAACTTGACGAGCTGCTGATTCCATTACTTTTTGCTCATTAGCAACTTCACAGTTAATAATGCGGTTAATTGAATTATTAAAATCTCTTTTAATTCTAATATCTTCAAATTTAAATAACGAGTTTTGAGCTTTAGTAATAATTAAAAAATTAGCTATTTGTTCTGCATCTTTAATATAAGCAATAAATCCATTTCTTCTTCTAATTATTTTGGCATTTAAATCAAAATAATTCATTAAACTTTGAATAAATAATATATCTTCAGAATTTCTAGCATATATTTCTAAATGATAGTTAGATGTTTTAGGGCTATTAACGGAGCCTCCTATTAAAAAGGCGGCTCTTAAATAAGCCTTTTTATCTTCAGGTGTATCAACTAACAAGTCTTTGTTTTCGATACTATGCTCGCTTGCAATTTGATCGACTGGAGATAGTATTTTAATTTTAATAGTTTTACGGTGTGTTAATACTTTTTCATCTTTAACATCTAATTTAACATCTGATGGATATAGTGATCTTAACAATTTTAAAAATCTAATTGCCACCGTCGCATTTCTTGAGTTATATACTATAACTGGGCCATTATCTGTTTGTTGGTATTCACAACTAAGGTGAAAAAAGGCTGAAATTTCAGCCAGCATTTCACTTTGATTAACAGGTATGGTTGTCATTTCTTCTTTGACGGTTTTGGCAAAACTCAAATTACTTCCAACTTTCTAAATATTTTAAAATTGATTGAACTGCAATTGCGCCGTCGCTTGTTGCAGTTACAATTTGACGAACAGCTTTTGAATTAACATCTCCGGCTGAGAAGATTCCATCAACTTTAGTTTTCATTTGATTGTCAGCTTCTACATAACCCCAGTCATTTAAAATATCTAAATCTTTAAATAACTCAGTTACTGGTCTTAGTCCAACATATTCAAATACTCCTTCAGTAGGAATTAGTGTTTCATTTCCATCTGTATCTACAATTTTAACTGCTTCTAGCTTATCTTCACCAACAAACTCTTTTACTACTGAGTTATAGTGAACTTTAACGTTAGGTAGTGATAATAAGCGGTCTGCAGAAATTTTATCAGCAGTTAGGGTTGGTAAGTTTTGAACAACTTCAATCTCGCTTGCAACATTAGCCATGTAGATTGCTTCATCAACGGCACTATTTCCGCCGCCAACAAATACTACTTTTCTATCTTTATAAAATGCGCCATCACAAATTGCACACCAGCTAATGCCTTGACCACTAAATTTTTCTTCCCCTGGAACATTTAATGTTCTTGGAACTGCACCAGTAGCAATTAATAATGCTTTTGTTTTTAGAACTTGCTCACCATCTAATGTTACTTCTTTAACTCGGTCATTAACTTTAACTGATGTAACTTCACCAAACTCAAAATTAACTCCCAGTTCTTCCGCGTGATTATACATTGACATTGATAACTGTGGACCAGTTACAAGACCGGCACCTGGATAGTTTTCAACTTCACCAGTTGAAACCATTTGACCTCCTGGTGCACTTTTTTCTACTATTAATAAATTTAAATTGGCTCTTTTGGCATAAATAGCTGCAGTCATGCCGGCAGGGCCTGCGCCAATAATAATTAAATCATACATATATTTTCCTCCTTAAAAATTAACTTTTAGTTAATTGATTTTACAATATTAATTATTTCAAGTAAATCCGATATTATATAATCTGGATTTAATTGTTTGATATGTTTTAAGCGGTAGCTGTAAGATACACCAACGCTTAAAACATTAGCATTTCTAGCTGCAAGAATATCATTTTCATGATCTCCTACATATAATACTTCTTTGTTATTAACTTCTAACATCTTTAGTGCTTTTAGTAAAGCTTCTGGATCTGGTTTATGGTTTTCTACGTTATCAGATCCTACTAATATATCAACAAAATCTAATAATCCATTTATTTTAAGTCCATAAGCTGCTGCAGAGCTTTGCTTAGATGTTACAACACCTACTTTAATATCTAATAATTTTAATGTTTTTAATAGTTCAACCGCATTAGGAAATGCTTTTATATTGTCATTGTCATGTTCTTCAATTGAACAATGAACATATGACTTAATAGCTTTTTCAACTAATTTTGAATCTTTAGTATATCTCCCAAAAGTATGAACTAAGGTAGGCCCTAAAAATTCAAGTCTTTCTTCTTCAGAAACTTGAACATTAGGAAATATTTCATCAAAAACACTACTAAAACATTTTAATATAACTTCAGCACTATCAATTAATGTGCCATCAAGATCAAATAAAACCGCTTTTATCACTTCATTGTGTCCTTTGAAGCTTTATCAAGTACTTTTTTAGTTGCTTCACTAGTTATTTGTTCTTCGGTTATTTTAATTTGTTCTTCGCTTTCTCTTTTAGCTCTAATCTTTTTAAGTTCTTCTTTTTTACGTCTTCTAAAATCTCGACCTTCTAATCCTTTGTCATATAAATTTTCATCAATTGCAAGATCATAGTAGAAAGGTAAATCCCTAACAAATATATATTTTAATATTAAGTATAAGGCTCCACCACCAACAAATAAGATTAGTGAAAATACAATATTTACTTTCCATGGTCCAATGTAGAGCGGATCTGTTCTCATTGGTTCAATGATTACTCCGCGAATAATACCGTATGCAATTAAGTAAATTCCTAAGTTGTCTCCAGTTTTTAGTAGTCTAAACCTTCTAATAACAAGTAATGCCATTAAGACAATAAAGTTTAGATAACCTTCATATAAGAAAGTTGGATGATTTGGGATAGTTGTACTATCAATAAACATATTCTTTTTAACAAAATTAGGAACTAATCCGTTATATACCCAACTATTTTCAACTAAAGGACCATGAGCCTCTTGGTTAATAAAGTTGCCCCAACGACCAATAATTTGACCAATTAGTAGTCCAATTACTAAAATATCAAATACTTGCCATACTCTAGTTTTTTTAACTTTAGCAAATACTATTACACCAATAATAGCTACGATAATCGCACCATGAATGGCTAATCCGCCCCTTGAGAAGTTAAGCACTTCCAAAATGCTAGAATATGTTTTGTTAGAATCAAAAATTACATAATATAATCTAGTACCAAGAATTGCAAGTGGCGCAATAACTAAGAGACCATCGGTTAAGTTGTTTCTTGAAATCCCAATTCTTGGGAATTCATAATAACCAAATATTGCAGCAAACACAATTCCTGTTAGAATAAATATTGCGTACCACGCAATCTCAAGTGAACCAATTTTAATTGCTATTTTACTTGGGATTAATCCAAGTCCTCTTGTAGCAATTACAATTAGTATGAATACAGCTATCATCATTAGTGGCCCTGCCACTACTTCTGGAAACTTTTTGACAAATTTCATAAATTTAGTTTCCATAAATGGAGTTTTTTCTTGATTATTCATCATCAATTTCTCCTTTCGCTAGCGCTGATACGCTTTGTGTAAATGTAATGGCTGCGTTATAGCCCATAGTTTTTAACTTTTCGTTCATTGCAGCACTTTCAACAAGTGTTGCAATGTTACGTCCAGGTAAAACTGGTATTGTAATCTTAGGTAGGTCAGTATTAAAGTATCTAATCGTTTCAGCTCTAATACCTAAACGGTCATATTCTTTATCTTTTTGCCAGTATTCTAGCTCTACTACCATATTAATACGTTTATTTTCTCTATATGATCCACTACCAAACATCGAGATAACATCAACAATTCCAATTCCTCTAATTTCTAAAAATCGTCTTAAAATTTTTGGAGCTGATCCTACTAAGTTACCAGCAGTAGATTCATATATTTCTACTAAATCATCAGATACTAAAATATGGCCTCTTTTAATTAGTTCAAGAGCAGTTTCACTTTTACCAATTCCACTACCACCAATAATTAAAGTACCCATACCATGAATATCAAGTAGTACCCCATGAATTCCAATTGTTTGAGATAGTTCACGGTGCAAATAAACATACAACTTTGAGTTAAGAGGGGTTGTATTTAGTGTACTTCTTAAAACTGGAATATGATACTCATCTCCCATTTGTTTAAATAAGTCTAACACTGTTTCAACTTCTGGATTAACTGGAAAAATAATAGCTGGTGGTTTTAAATCAAATAATCCTTTGATCATTTTCGTTCTAGTTTTTAAATCTTTAGAAAATAAAAAGTTTGATTCTTGAACACCAATTAACATTAATCTTCTTGGGTCTGCAAATTCATAGTGACCTAAGATTTCAAATCCCGGACGACTAATCATTTCAACATCGACTGTGTCATCTAAGCCCTGTTCACCGGCTAAGATTTCAAGTCCAATATCTTTTACTATTTTTCTAATTCTTAATGTTTTTTTCATTCTTCTGCACCTCTTTTTTTCCGAAACATTGATATAACCCATCCATAAACATATGAAACCCAACTTCTAATAATATAAAATAGTAGCGTAAAACCAAATATGGCAAATATCGATATAAACTCTACTTCTAAAAACATCTCTAGTGTATAAAATGTTATTAGATAATATGGTATTAATAAAAGTCCTCTTGTTCTAATAATACCACCAAATATAAAGACATATAAGATGTATCTTATAAGTAAATCAACTACCGCAAATATTAAAAACATATAAACAAAGTGTAAATAATTGCCAGTAATTAAGGGAACTAACGAATTAGAAAACCCAACAACTACTACTCCTGTTACTACATTAATAATCGTTGTTGCAATAATGTTTAAAAATATATTAACATGGTTGAAGTATCTAATTTGAACTAACAACCATTTTTTAAATGCATTTTGATTCGGGTTTGTATTTCTGTTATCCATCTTTTGCCTCTTTATAATTATAACATATATTTATATGTTAATAATATAAGAAGTCCCAAACGGGCTTCTTTTAAATTATAAAATTTCTTTTAAGTATTGACCGGTATAGCTAGATTTAACTTTAGCTACTTCCTCTGGAGTTCCTGTTGCAACTATCATTCCGCCATCATCTCCACCTTCAGGACCTAAGTCTATTATGTAGTCTGCTGATTTAATTACGTCTAAATTATGTTCAATAATAACCATCGTTGCACCTTCATCAACAATTCTTTGAATTACACTTAACAATCTTTTAACATCATCAGTATGAAGACCGGTAGTTGGCTCATCTAAGATAAATATCGTTTGTGGTGTAATTCTTTTTTGAAGCTCACTTGCAAGTTTAACTCTTTGAGCTTCACCACCTGATAAGGTTGGTGCTGATTGTCCAATTGTAATATATCCTAGCCCAACATCATATAAAGTTTTAAGTCTTGAATGTATTCTTGGGTGATTGCTAAAGAACTCAACAGCATCTTCAACAGTCATATTTAATACATCTGAAATAGTTTTTCCTCGATATTTAATTTGTAGTGTTTCACGGTTATATCTATCTCCGTTACAAACTTCACATTTTACATATACATCAGGTAAAAAGTGCATTGAGATTTTTTTAACGCCGTCTCCCTGACAAGTCTCACATCTACCACCGCGGACGTTAAATGAAAATCTGCCCTTTTTATAACCACGTATTTGCGCTTCTTTTGTCATCGCAAACACATCTCTTATATCATCAAATACACCTGTATAAGTACCTGGGTTACTTCTTGGAGTTCTACCAATTGGTGATTGGGATATTTCGACTACTTTATCAATTAAACCATGATCATCAAGTGATTTGTGTTTTCCTGGTTTAACTTTACTTTTGTAGTATTTTTGTCTAAGACCATTTAATAAAATACTATTA
Organism: Acholeplasmataceae bacterium; assembly: GCA_012520715.1. Lineage (GTDB taxonomy): Bacteria > Bacillota_I > Bacilli_A > Acholeplasmatales > Acholeplasmataceae > DUQW01. The sequence goes on along the minus strand of JAAYNT010000033.1, from coordinate 1,298 downwards.
ACTAAAGTTGATTTTCCACTACCTGAAACACCACTTACAACAGTTAATACTCCAAGTGGAATATCAACATCAATTTCTTTTAAGTTGTTTTCACTAGCGCCTTTAATATTAATTGCATTACCATTTGGTTTTCTTCTATTTTCCGGCACTTTAACAAATTCTTTTCCACTTAAATAACGCCCCGTGATGCTGTTTTCATCAGCCATCACTTCTTTAGGTGTTCCTTGTGATACTACATAGCCACCATTTAGTCCAGCACCCGGACCAATATCAATTAAATAATCACTGTGTAACATTGTCTCATGATCATGTTCAACTACTATTAGGGTATTACCTAAATCTCGCATATCTTTTAATGCACTTATTAGTTTTAAATTATCTCTTTGGTGCAAACCAATTGAAGGTTCATCTAAAACATATAATACCCCGCTTAGTTTAGAACCTATTTGAGTAGCTAGTCTAATACGTTGAGCTTCCCCACCTGATAAGGTTGAAGCTCTTCTTGATAATGTTAAATAGCCTAAACCTACTTCTTTTAAAAATGATAATCTCTGAACAACTTCATCTTTAGCCATTGAAATAATTTGTTTTTCAGTTTCAGTAAGCTTTAAGTTATTAAAAAATTCTAATGATTTATCAACTGATAAAGCAGTTAGCTCACTAATATTTAAACCATTAACTTTAACTGATAAAGCTTCACGGTTTAATCTTTGTCCATTACATACTTCGCATGTAATTTCTCGCATGTAACCTTCAATCCATTCTCTAATCCATTCACTTGTCGTTTCACGGTATCTTCTTTCTAAGTTTTTAACTACACCTTCAAATGGTACAGTTTTACTATGAACACGACCTGATGATGAAATTAAAACAAATGGAATTTCATCTTTTGAACCATATAAGAAAATATCTAATTCTTTTTTAGATAGATCTTTTAATGGTTTTAAAAAATCAATATTATAAAATTGAGCAGTTTGCTCAATTTCTTGAGCACTCAAATTTTCTTCATCCATATTCCGGTACGGAACAATACCACCATCAACAACTGGTTTATCCATATTAAGAAGTAACTCTAAATCTAATTTCATCTTAACACCTAAACCATTACATGACGGACAAGCTCCAATTGGAACGTTAAATGAAAATAATCTGTTTTCAATTTCCGGAATTACAAAGTCTTCATCAGAACAAACATACTTTTGGTTAAAATTACGATATTCATCGTTAATTTTAACTATCGCTTTGCCATCAGCTATTCTTGATGCAAGTTCTAATGATTCATATAGTCTTGATGTTAT